>JBEKVL010000225.1:0-8593 GCA_049514055.1 Tepidisphaeraceae bacterium
GCATTGACGGTGACGATGTTCTGGGTGGCGGCGTTGGCATCGGTGACGTGGAGCGAGGAGGTTACGGGCACGGCATCAATTGAGGCAACATACGTATCCGCCCCGGCCTTGCCATCGACGTTGTAAGTCGTATTGGCGGCAAAGCCGTTGAGGTCGAAGGTGTCGGCCGCGGTCGAGCCGTTGATGTTGACTGTCGCGAAGCCGCCGAGGCCCACGCTGAAGCCGGTGCCCGTGAAGGTGGCGGCCGTCAGGGTGAAGGTATCGCCCGTGTTATTGAGGCTGTCATCGAGGTTGATCGTGTTGGCGCCGGCGCCGCCGGTGAGATTGAGAGTGCCGGCAAGGCTCGCGAAGGTCTTGGCCGCGGTGCCGCCGACATTGAAGGTGTCGGCTCCGGTGCCGCCATTGATGGTGGTGGTGCTGCCGGCCAGGGTGCTGACGATGCTGTACGTGTTCGGGCCGTTGTTCGGTCCGGTCACGGTCAGGGCCAGAGTGCCGGCGGTGCTGCTGTAGTTGATGGGATTCGGCGCCATGCCGGTGACAGCGGTCGAGGTGATGACTGCGCCGGCCACCGCGGCGCCGGACAGATCGGAGATGTTGATCTGGTTGGCGGCGCCCAGGCCGGTATCGATCGTCAGCGCGCCGACGATTCCGGTGAGGTTGCCGGTGTTGGTGGGCGCGTTGGAGGAGACGTTGACGATGTCAACGCCGTCACCGGTGACAATGTCGGTGGGGCCGGGGATGGCCTGAACATTGATGGTGTCGGCCAGCGAGCCGGTGGTGACGTTGAGCTGCGTCAGCCCCGCCACCGGATAGGAGATGGTGTTGGCGAAGCCCGACAGGGTCGTGCTGTTGATCGTGAGCGTCTGGGCGATCGCGTCGGCGCCGGCGTTGACGTTGACCGTCGTGCCGCCGCCGGTGTTGGAGATCACGATCGGGCCGCCTACGGCAATCATGCTGCCGGCGTTGCCGATGTTCACCGTGTTGGCGCCGGCGGCCGCGTCGAGGGTAATCAGACTGCCCGAGCCATGGATGTTGACGATGTCGTTGCCGGCGCCGGTGTTGACCGTCATGGGGCCGGGCGTGGCGTCAATGGTGAGGGTGTCGGCCAGGCTGCCGGTCTTGAGAGTCAAGCCCGCCAGGGCCGGATAGGTGATGTTGTTGCCGCCGCTGAAGCCGCTCAGCGTGGTGGCATTGACGTCCAGGGTGCGGGCGATCGCATCGCCGCTGGAATCGACCGTGAGGAGCGTGCTGCCGCCATTGCTGTTCGAGATGTCGATTTCACCGGTCACCGGAACCATGCTGCCGCCGGCCGTGCCGATGTTGACGGCGTTGTTGACGCCGCCGCCGACGTCGAGCGTCACGGTATTGGCGGCGCCTTGAATGTTGACTGTGTCAACGCCATCGCCGGTATTGAGAGTGAGCGGGCCGGGCGTGGCGGTCACGGTCACGATGTCATTCAAATCGCCGGTGGCGAGGGCGAGGAGCCCGAGGCCGTTCAGCGGATAGGTGATATTGCCGCTGGCGAAGCCGCCGAGCGTGTTGCCACTGACGGTAAGGGTCTGGGCGACGTTGTCGGCGCTGGCGTCGACGGAAAGAATCGTCGCGGTGCCGCCCGTGGCGGCGATGGCCACCGTGTTAGTGATGCCGGCCATGCTGCCTGCCAGGCCGAGGTTGACGATGTTGCCCGCGCCGGCGCCAACGTCCAGAGCGACCGTGCTGGCGGCGGCCTGAATGGCCACGGTGTCAACTCCGCCGCCGGTGTTGAGCGTGAAAGGGCCGGGGGTGTTGGTGACCGTCACGTTGTCGGCCCCGCCGCCGGTCTTGACCGTGAAAGACGTCAGGGCGGGGTAGGTGATGTCATTGCCGCCGACGCCCGCGAAACCGTCCAGCGTGGTGTTGCTGATCGTGAGTGTGCGGGCGGCCGCGTCGGCACTGCCATCGACGGTGAGCGTGGCGGTACCGCCTGTGGCCGTGATGGCAATCGCGCCGGTGACGTTGGTCATGCTGCCCGCGTTGCCGATGTTGATCACGTTGGCGCCGCCGGCCACATCGAGCGCGATGTTGCTGGTGACCGTATCCGCGGAGTTCATGGTGCCGTTGATATTCACAGTGTCGTTGCCGGCGCCCGTGTTGATGCTCACGGCAACCGGGGCATTGTTGATCGTCACGGTGTCGTTGCCATCGAGCGTGTTGAGCGCCAACGTCAGCCCGGTGTACGGACCTTCAACCGTATTCGCGTTGATAACCGACCACCCGGCGCCGGTCGCGCTGGCGGTCAGGGTGATGGTCTCGGCTGTGTCGTTGAACCGGACCTTGCCGCCGACGATTTCGGATACCGTGAGGTTGTTGGCGATGCCGGCGCCGGCGTTATATGTAATCACTCCAGCGGTAGTGACGCCGACGTCCACCGTCGACAGCAGGATACGATCCTCCACGCGTTCGAAGGACGCGGCGAAATCGCCGGTCCTCCGGCGGGATCGCCTGGAGGCTCCTCCGGCAAATCGACCGAATACTGCGGTCACAGCCTGGGAAATCGCCGAAAACGTCCGATTGCGGTTCATCTTACGGGCCATCACGAACCTCCTGAAAAATTTCAAATGTCCTGTATTTTTCTCTGAAAACGACACGTCGCCCGGGACAGCCACGCTTGCGTGGCCACCGGACGATCCTTTGCGACAACCATTAACCGGTTGATCCTTGTCTCATGTGTCTGACTACCCACCTGCCCGCCGGCACCAACCCGGAGAGCAGAAACCACTTAGATATGGTTATGGCGGAAAGAAACGACCGTCCTTCCCTTCCAGTCACAACCGTCCAACTTTACCCATTTTCCCGCCCCGAGCGGAAAAATCAAGGCAAATCGCAGTTTATCCCGGAACACGCTGTCGCCTGCTCCTGTTATTCGGGCATCCGGCCGAGAACCGGCGGGCCCGGAAACGGACAAACGGCCGCGACCTCGATGGTCCATGCGGCTATCCGGGCTTTCGTCAGGGCGAATCGAATCTCTTTAACCGGTCGCATGGATTTCCTGTCGCCTGCTTATCGGACACAGGATCATGAATCTCGAATCCACACGGTCTTGACGTTGACGAACTCGAGCAGCCCAAACGCCGATAATTCCCTTCCAAATCCACTGTTCTTCACTCCTCCGAACGGCAACCGGGCGTCGGACTTGACGGCCCCGTTGATGAACGTGTTTCCACAATCCAGCCGTGCAGCCGCCTGCTCGGCCAACTGCGAATTACGGGACCAGAGGCTCGCCCCCAGCCCGAAACCGGAGCGATTCGCCAATTCAATGGAATCGTCGAGATTATCGGACGCGATCACCGCCGCCAGCGGACCAAAAGTCTCTTCATCAAATGCGGCCATGCCAGGCCGGACATCTGCGAGCACCGTGACATCATAGTAATACCCGGCTCGCGCGGCCCGCTGGCCGCCACAGACCAGCCGAGCCCCGGCCGCCAGGGAGTTCTCGACTTGGCAGTGAAGGTTCTGTAGCAGGTCAAGTCGTGCCAGCGGCCCGAGATACGTGTGGCGATCCAGGGGGTCGCCGGCCGTCATCGCACGCATGGCACCCGCCAAGGCGTTGGTGAACGGGCCGACAACTGACCGGTCAACGATGAACCGTTTGGCCGCGATGCAGCTCTGCCCGGAGTTGGTGCATCTGGCGGCCGCGGCGGCGCGAGCCACGGCCGGTATATCCGCGTCGGGGAGGACGACAAATGGATCGGACCCGCCCAGCTCGAGTACGCATTTCTTGAGGGATCGCCCCGCGGCCGCCGCCACGGCCCGGCCGGCACGTTCCGAACCCGTAAGCGTCACGCCACGAATCAGCGGATGCTCCACGAGCCGCTCGGCGATGGGATTCTCGCAGCGAACCTGCACGAGCAACCCATCCGGGCCGCCGGCTTCGGCGAAGATTTCCTCGATGGCGATGGCGCAACCGCAGACGTTGGGCGCGTGCTTGAGGATGACCGTGTTGCCCGCGGCAATCGCCGGCACGGCCGCCCGGAAGGCCTGCCAGAAAGGGAAGTTCCAGGGCATGATCGCCAGGATCGGCCCGAGGGGATCGAAGCGGACGTGGCTTCGCGTGGCGTCGGTGGGGATGAACTGCGGTTCGAGGAACCGGCAGGCGTTGTTCGCGAAGTACTCGCAGGTGACGGCGCACTTCTCGATCTCGCCCTCGCCGGCGACAACGGGTTTGCCCATTTCACATGCCATGAGCCTGGCAAGTTCGATCTTGCGCCGGCGAAGACTCCCGGCCAGCGCGCTGAGAACGGCCGAACGATGCTCGACCGTCGTTCGCGACCAGTTTGCAAACCCCTTGGCCGCCAGTTCGACGCGGCGGGTGATGTCATCGGCATCGTGCAGCGGATAGGAGGCGATCACCTTTTCAGTGGCGGGATTGACGGAGTGGAATTCGGGGAGCATGGGTAAATGGTAAGTGCGGAACGAAAGGTGGACAACCAACGTTGAAGGGTTCAAGGATTCAAGCGGTCACTTCTCATACACCTCCAGTTCGCTTACCGCCATCTGCGTGCCCTTCTGATTGGGCCCGTCCGGTTTGCTGGCGCACACCCGCACGAACTGCGCCCTGACCGGCGCAAACTCGCACGCATACGGCCGGCCGTCGTGATCGTCCACGCTGGCCACCGTCTGCCAGTTCTTGCCGTCGGCGGAAACCCGAATCGCGAACTTTGTCGCGTAGCCATCCCTGGCGAACGTCACCTTTACCCGTTGGAGCGAGCGCACTTCCAGCAAATCGACCTCATAGGTCCAAGGCCACTCGCCGCCGGCGAGGGCGGCCGTGTCCCCCCGGCCATCGACACCGAGCCGGGCAAAATGCACGCCACCGTTGACCTGAAGCTCGTGCGATCCATCCAGGCTGAGCAGCTTCGCCGGTTTGTGGAACGCCAGATTCCCCGGCGGCACGGCCGGGCGATCCTTGATGGCCGCCATGCCGGGGCGCAGCGACTTGAGCACTTCGAGTTGTGAGCGATCGAGCGACCCATCACGAAAGAGCAGCACGTCGATCGAAACCACGCCGCCAACCTTGTTGACGTCGTAGATATAATCGGCCAGTTCCTGCTTGCTGTAGCCCGTGCCGGCCATGCCCCAGGCGGCACCGATGTGGCTCTGCCCGGCGCCCAGGAACGAGAGGATGTGCCACTGCTCGCCGCCGATCCACCGCGAAAGCGGCAGGTCGTGATACCGGTCCTGCTCACCGCAGGTGAAGTCCTCGTGCCGCGAGTAGGCTTTCACCTTTGCCTCGACGCCGGGATTCAGCGCCACGATGCGTTTGGGATTGCCGGCCTTGAGCCCCGCCGCCATGATCCCCAGCCGCTGGTCGTCGTAGCCGATGAACGGATAGCAGCCATCCGTCCACCACCCGGAAACTTTGTCCCCATATCGCTTGCCGTACTCGCGTGCAACGTCCGCCCACTTCCTGACATACTCGACGGGCACCGGCGATTTCCATCCCATGGCCTGCGCCGCCCGGGCATCGGCGCGCGGGCCGTCGCCGGTCCAGTAGAGCATCAGCGGAATGCCCTTCTTGTGCAGGGCCTGGTAGAGATCCTCGACAAGATCGCGCGTGGAGCAGGCTTCGCCTGGTTTGTAGCCCGTCATGCGGTCGAAGGTGGCGTTGGGCGCGATCAGGAATCGCGTTCGCTGGTGCATGGTGAAGATCACATACCCCGCTTGCGCCTCGGCCATCGCATCGGCAAACCGGCCGGTGTCGAACTCCCGCACGCACTCGTCCCACGCGGTCTTCTTCCCCAGGCTATGCACCTGCTGCGGGTCGTTCTGCAAGTCTTCGAGGTAATGCACGAAGACCCCGTAGCCGGCTTTGCTGAACCAGTCCGTGTTGGGATTGTTCGGCTCGGCCAGGACGGACCACCCGGCCGCGAACACGGTAAGGAACAGCAGCGTGGCTTTCGACGTGGTTCTCATAGAAGCCATATTACTACCCTCCCGACAGAATGACTGCACCGGTGGCACAATTCCCGCCTCGCCCGCTAAGATGCACCCATGGCATTCGACCCCGGAGATGCGACCCCATCCTGTTCGCGCACTGCGCCTGGACTGGTGCAACGCTGCTGGTCGTTCTGTGCCGATCCTCCGACTGCAATGTGCCGGAGATTCATCGCCCTCGTAGTGGTTCTCGCGGCAGGCTACCTGCTCTCCCAGTATCTGCCGAATCGGTCGTACTGGCGGGATGAGGCGTACATGATGTTGAACATCATGGACAAATCGGCCGGCGAACTGCCGGGAAAGCTGGACTACGCCCAGGCCGCGCCGCCGGTGTTTCTGTGGGCCGAGCGGGCGATGTACGTCGCGTTCGGATCGGCCGAGCGGATCATGCGATTGCTGCCGCTGCTGTGCGGGATGGCGGCGGTTGCGGCGTTCGCCGCGCTGGCGTGGCGGACGCTCACGCCCGGCGCGGCGGTCTGGGCGTTGGCGGGGTTCGCTTTCTGCGATGAACTTGTGTGGCATGCGCTTTCACTCAAACAGTACAGCGGCGATGTGCTGATATCGGCGATTCTGCTGATGCTGGCGCTGGCGCCCGAACGCGAGAGGGTCTCCGGAAGACCTCTTCTGACCACCAACTGTCATCCCGAACGTGCTCGCGAAGGATCTGGCCCTGAAATCCACAGCCGGATGCTTCGCGAATACGCTCAACATGACAGTTGGCCACTTCCCTGGGAACATGGCCGCACCCGCCGGCCGGCCGGCCGCAGGCTGCTGTGGGTCGCCAGCGCAACCGCGGCGGGTGCGTGGTTATCATTCACTTCGATGCTCGTCTTCGGAGGCATCAGCCTGGCGCTTCTGCCGGCCGTCTGGCGAGCCGGCCGGCGCTCGCGGGTGGAGTGGCTGCTCGGCAACGCCATCGTCGCGATATCAGGACTGGTCCTGTATTTTCTGTGCATTCGCCACCAGCACGATCCGTATCTGTTCTCGTTCTGGGCGGAGGATATGGCCGACTATTCCCGGCCGTGGACGATGCCGTGGTTCATCCTCCGCGAGAGCTACCGGCTGTGCGAAGTGCCCTACCGCGCCATCGGACCGCTCACGACGTTGCTGGTGCTGGCCGGCGGCTGGTTTCTGTGGAAGAGCAGGCGGCGCCAGACGCTGGGCGTTCTGGTCGGCCCGGTGGTGATGACGATTATCGCGGCGTGCCTGCGGCAGTATCCCTATCACGGCGGAAGAGTCACCGTATTTCTACTTCCGGGCGTGCTGGTGATGGCCGGGTTCGGTCTGGAGGCCATCCGCCAGAATGCCCCGATGCCGTGGCGGCAGGGTTGGTTTCTACCGGGTCTGCTCATGCTGCTGTTGGGGGTTGGCGAAGCGTGCTATCACCTCGTCGTGCCGGCCGGCCGCTCGCACATTCGACCCGTGGTGCAATATGTCCGGGAACACCGTCAGGCCGGCGAGGCGATCTATCTCGTCGGCGAAGGCTCGTCGCCGAGCGAGCCACTGACCAACGGCGAGAGCGTGGAGTTGTTCTGTTACTGGCGGCGGCCGGAGCCGCCGGTGCATTTGACGATGCCCGCCGCGGCGGAGATTCCCGAGCGGCGTTTCTGGGTGGCGTTCGCATTTCTGCCGAAACACAAGGGGACGCGCTACCTGGATCCCCTGCTGGATGAGATTCGCCAGACGGCCGACGAGAAGGACCGGATCGTGGTGAAAGAAGGCGGGGCAGCGTTTCTTTTCGAACGGCGCGAGGCAGGCAAGTAGTCCATCGCGGCTCAAATGGCATTGCGGTTGCAGAGCGGGTTGAAATCGTGCCCCGGGCCGAAGGTCAGTTGCCGCAACCCGGTGCCATCGACGCGAATCTCCCACATATGATATGGGACGAATCCGTGGGCTTCTCGCGGCAGGTCGGCAGCAACTTCGTGCCGTCGTATCAAGGGCTGAGGTCGCAAATCTCGCGGCGTTGCCCCCGATGCCCAACTGGCGGCGGCGAGGAGGGCGTGGAGAAAAAAAATTCCGGGGATTTGCGGCTTCGATGACTTGAGACATAAGGGGCTGCCTGCAAAGCGGTTATGAGTGGCAAGAGGCGTTGGCAGCAGACCAAAATAGGTGTCTTATTCGGGTCCAAAGGATATCCCGTTGGGTCCCGATAGGTTCCAGATGGGTGCGGAAGGGAGCCATGGAGTTGAGTGAATGACGAGATTCGAAACTCGAATGCCCAGCGCGGCTTCGCCGCACCAAGGGGATTGAGGCACGCAGGCACGAAGTGTAAGAAAGAGCCGGCGCAGGCAAGATGTGGCAGAGATCTTCTCACGCTGCGAAGAAATGGATGGATTGTGGCACAAGGCTGGGGACACATGATGTTGCTCCTTCATATTATCCGTGGCGCTGCGCGCCCGGGGCACTTTGCGCGCAGCGCGGCGCAGCGCGAAATGCGAGTTCACGCTGTGGGGGTGTGATTTGTAAAAATGGAAGTTCTTTCGCGCGCGCAACACCGGCGCGCAACAGTGGAAATCGAAGTTCAGGCCGGATCAGAAGTTAACTGCGGAATTGGCAACCGGAAGACGGGGAGGCCCTATGGGATTGATCCCTGGCCTGCCCGATCCCAAAGAGTTGGCGC
>JBEKVL010000226.1:0-8584 GCA_049514055.1 Tepidisphaeraceae bacterium
CCCGGGCACTTGTGGAAGAAGACGTCGCCGCTGCTCAAGCAGATTCTGGAGAAGGATCCGCGCTTCAAAGTCCGGATCGTCGAGGATCCCGATGCCCTGGCGTCGCCCAAGCTCCAGGGCTGGGACGTGGTCATCATCCACTTCATGAACTGGGAGAAACCCGGCCCCGGCGAGGCGGCCCGCGAGAACCTGAAGAAGTTCGTGGCCGGCGGCAAGGGGATGATGATGACCCACTTCGCCTGCGGCGCCTGGCAGGAGTGGCCGGAGTTCGTGCAACTCGCCGGCCGCGTATATGACCCCAAACTCCGCCCCCACGACCCGCGCGGCAAGTTCCGTGTCGAGATCGCCGACGCCGACCATCCGATCACCAGGGGTCTGGAGCCATTCGAGACCACCGACGAACTCTACACCTGCCTGACCGGCGACACGAAGATTCATGTTGTCATGAAGGCGACGTCGAAGGTGGACAAGAAGGATTATCCGATGGCGTTCGTGCTGGACTACGGTAAGGGCCGGGTGTTCCAGACGGTGCTTGGCCACGACGACGTTGCCTACGCCAGCCCCGGCGTGGGCGATCTACTGCGTCGCGCCTGCGCCTGGGCCGCCGGCCTTTAGGGTCCGCACCGCGGACCTTTGGAGTGCGGCGGCTTGACGCCGCCTTTCCATCGGCGTCGTCACAGGCGTCATAAGACAATAGCCGCCAATCAGCGGCGAATCGGCGGTTTTTCGCGCTGCCTCGAGTCGGCACTGGATTTGAAAATCAACCGTGCCGCAGATGGGAAAGCTGCGGCAAGCCACCGCACTCCAAAGTCAATTCTCCGGCGGTTCGATCTTCCGGCCGGAGAGCAGGTAGTGGTAGATCGCCTCGTACTGGCGGCGGGCGTCGCCGTCGAGAATTTCCCGGATGGCCGTGCGGCCCTCTGGGTCGGCGAATGTGGGCATTTTAGTATCGGGATTGACTCGCAGGGGGCCATAAATCCAGCGGCGGAAGTAGTGCTCGGTGAGGCGATCGTTGACGTACTGGTAATTGATGCCGGGGGCATCGTAGACACCTTTGGGCTCGGTCGGGCCGACACCGTGGCAGGCGATGCAGGCGAGGCCGCCGTCCTTCCCGGCCAGACGCCGGCCGATCCGGGCGAGCGCGACATCCTGGGTCGGTGGCGGCGGCGGAACGGGGGAGAAGCCGTGCTCCAGCGGCCAGCCGAGTGCGATGGGCCAGGCGCGGCTGCGGAAGGCGGGCATGCGTGAACGAAGCCAGGGGCGCGGGCGATATTCGAGGGCACCGTTGAGCAATTGGCTGGTCCACTGCGGCCGGAGTTTCTCGCCGGTCCAGGTGAGGATCGGCGGGGTCTGGTCGGACGCAGGGCGGATGTCGGCGGGGAACTCATCCGGCGGGACCGGGGCGGCCAGGAGCGGCTGGACTTCTTTGGCGAAATTGGCGGTGTAGGAATCGCTCCGGCCGTCGCGGCCGTGGCAGCGGAGGCAATTGAGCTGCTGGATTTGGCGCTCGACGAACTCGCCGAGATGATCGCGCGTAAGAGAGTCCGGTGACGATGCCAGCATGGCGGCCAATGCCTGACGCTGCGTGGCGGAAAATGCGAAGTCCGGGGCGCCGGCCGGCGGTGGGTCCGCGAGGCAGCCATGGGCGAGTCGGTCGCCGCAGAGTTGTGCCAGGGCAGGGGGCTTGAGGGAGGCGGTCGGCCCGCCGTCGCCGGTGTCGTGGCAGTTGGCACAGCCGGCGGACGCAAATGACTCCCGTCCCCGTTTCGCATCGCCCGTGGTGGCCGGGAGCGACGGCCCGGTGGCCGTCGTCAATAGAAACGACGCCAGCCGACGGGCCTCGATGTCCGTCAGGGCGAAGTTGGGCATGGGGGTCCAGGAGTAGCAGGTGTCGGGGTTCTTCAGGAATGCGAGCAGGGCGGCGGGCTTGTACTTCTCGCGGATGCGGGACAGCGGAACGCGGGCGTTTTTCGTGTCGGGCTTGACGATGTCGGGGAGCGTGTGGCAGGCGGCGCATTGCAGGTGGGCGAAGAGGCGGCCGCCGGCGGCCGCCAGGTCGGCCGCGGGCTCGAACACCGGAAGATCGTCCGTCAACGTGAGCGTCGCGAGGAACGCGGCGAGGTCGGCCGCGGTCTGCTGACGCGTGGCCGGGTCGCCGAAAGGGCGCGGCATGGTGGCTGTAGGGCGAAGGGCTCGCGGATCGTGGACCCACGCGGCCAGCCAGGGCTCATTGAACCGGGAGCCTGCGCCAACCAGCGAGGGCGGCGTTGAGGCCAGTTCAGGCATGACGGCGGGCACCGTCAACTTGCCGAGAGAATTACGCTGCCGTTCGATGATGGCATTGAGTTTGTCGACAGGCGAGTGGCAGCGGATACAGTAATGTGTGGCCAAGAGCAGGCGGCCGTCGCGGATGGCCTGCGATTCGCGGGCTGGCTCCGGCAACTCAACGTGCGAAAGGACCGTCGGTGGCACGGGCTCGGCCGGGAACTCCGGGCCCGACCAGTAGAGGCGGACGAAGGCATCGCCTTCTCTGGGTGACTGATATTCGAGCATCAGCGCGTTCTTGCCCTTGTTGAGCCTGAGCGGTTTGCACGCCGGAGCCTTGGCCAGATCGGGGCCGGTGGCGTCGAGAATGACTTGGCCGTTGACCGTGAGCTTTGCCGCACCATTGCCGACCAGGGAGAACGAGACTTCGTCGCGGTAACGCATCGTCAGCGAACCGTCGAAGCGGGCGGCAAATTGACCGGGCGGCAGGAGCGATGAGGGCGGCGCACCGGTGGGGACGTAAAGTGCGGCGATGCGCACGATACGCGCGTCGGGACGGGCCTCGGCGGTGGTGACGGTGAGGAGCAGGCCGGCGTCATCGGACACCACCTTGGATGGCGCCGCGGCCAGGCAGTACAGGCAGCAGACGATGATAGCCAGTAGATGTGACGGGCGGCCTCTTCTTTGGAGTGCGGTCTCGACGCCGCTTTTCCGTGTGCGTCTGATTGCCGTTGGTCGTTCGAATCGGAGCGAGGCAACGAGGAACGTCGCCGAACTGCCGCCGAGTAGCGGCCGGGGCTTCATGACGCGAGCTGCGACGCCGAAGGAAAAGCGGCGTCGAGCCGCCGCACTCCAAAGAGATAGTCGGCAAGGATGGCTCAATTGGCCCTCGAACGGAATGGTCCGCAGTGCGGACCCTACGCGTAGCAAGCGAATCTGCTCAACCTCGCGGATTGAATCGGGCAGAGGATTGTCGGCCTTGGTACGCTGATACATGATGCAGACTCAAGTCGGAAACGGGCGGCTCAATCAGGGTAGTTGCGGCGATGACTGGGTTGTGGGAGTCAGGTGGCGGTTCAGCAGAGGGTCAGACGCGGGGTGGTCGCCGGTGAAGATGCCGATGTGCCGCAGATGCCAGTAGAGAGCTTCGGCCTGGCCAGAAGGAATGTCTTTTGTATACCGGACATCATGCTTTCCGGAGGGAGCCACGAAGCGAAGGGGCAGTGCTTCCGGCATGGTCTTATCCAGGATAGCAACGACACTAACGACGACGCCAAGGATCAGCACCAGGCATATCGAACCTATGCCAACGCCGACCCAGCGCGAGCCTAGTTGGCCGCCGTGTTGCCGATGAACTCGCAACGGGAAATCGAGTAGTCTCTTGGCCACATAGAACATTCCCCAGTAGATACCTAATGTGGCCAACCGGAAGAAGTCTTTGAAAACGTCCGGGAGTGGAAGTATGACCGAGAGGGTTACGATGACGATCGTGGCAAGGGCACCCCCAACGACTGCCTTGATGGCCTCCGACCGCCGGCCGAGTCGGCGGTAGTTCATGGCGAGAATGACGCACCCGGCGAAGGGACCGCCGAAGAATGTGGCACAGGCGATGGCACCCGGCGGGTAGAGCCTGTAGGAGGGTGGATGTAGTGGGGAAGGCGGGGGCGTCGGGATCGCTGATGGCATCGGCGGAATCCGGATTGGGCTTGTACTCATAGTGTCTCCCAAGGACTTGAAGTGTACCCAAGGCCGTACGCGTTGTCATTGATGAGCGGAACGCGTTTTGTCCCAGCAGCATTTCTTGAACTTCTTCCCGCTGCCGCAGGGGCAGGGATCATTCCGGCCGGCAGCCTTCTGCTTCCGTTCCTCACGTTCTTTGGATTCCCCGGCCGCGATCTCGGGCATGATGGCGGCGGCGGGGTGGCCGTTTTGCAGGAGCTGCCCCATGCGGGTCATGAACGGGTCGACGTGGTGGAAGAACTTCTTGTAGGCCGGACAGAGGTAGTTCAGGCCGAATTCGCCGTCGGGTGTGCGCATGAAGCGGTGCTTGGGACACTCGCCGTTGCAGGCGAAGCGCACGTCGCATTCCTGGCAGAATCTCGGCAACAGGTCGCGCTTATCGCGGCCGAATTTTCGCTGGGCCGGAAAGTCAAGCATTTCGCGCAGGTTGTTCTGAAGAACATTGCCCAGGTGATAACGCGGGTAGACATAATGATCGCACGAGTAGAGATCGCCGTTGTGCTCCAGGGCCATGGCGTCGCCGCAGGTCTCGGCGAAGACGCAAAGGCTCGACGGCATGCCCATCCAGATGCCGAGCTGGACGTCGAACAACTGCACGAAAACCCGGCCGACGTCGTTTCTCACCCAGTGATCGAAGATGCGGCAGAGAAACTCGCCATAGATCTGCGGCTGCACCGACCAAGGCGTCACTGGCGATGCGGCCGCACTGTCGTCGATGATTGGAAGCGAAACGCCATGGTCGGTCTTCTGCAGAACGGGCGGCTCCGCGAAATCAAATTGCGGGCCGGCGGGGACACTGGCCCCACTGTGCTCCGAGGCACTCGTATCCGCACTGCGTTCCACCAGTGGAATGAACTGCATGAACTCCGACACTTCGTTCTTGAGGAAGTTGTACGTTTCCAGCGGCTGCTGCGAATTGGCGCGGTTGACGACACACAGCGCGTTGAACTCGACGCCGTGCTTCTTGAGGAAATCCCGCCCGCGCATCACCTGGTCGAACGTGGGCCGGTCCTTCTTGTCCACGCGATAGCGGTCATGAAGCTCGCGCGGGCCGTCCATGCTCAGGCCGATGAGAAACCTGTTGGCGGCCAGGAACTCGCCCCACTTATCATCCAGCAGCGTGCCGTTGGTCTGGAACGCGTTGTTGACGCGCTTGCCGCCGGCGTATTTGTTTTGCAGTTCGACAACCTTGCGGAAGAACCCCACGCCCAGCAGCGTCGGCTCGCCGCCCTGCCACGCGAAGTTGATCTCGGGGACGCGCTGGGCCTCGATGTACTGGCGGATGTATGTTTCCAGAACCTCGTCGCTCATCCGCCAACTCGACTTGCCCGGATACAGCTTCTCCTTCTCAAGGTAGAAGCAGTATTTGCAATCGAGATTGCAGATTGGCCCGATGGGCTTGGTCATGATGTGGAAGCCGGGGGGGCTGACTTCGGTCATGGTGGTGATTATAGAGAAGAGAGGGGTGATGGTGCAGCGTGAGAACTTCAAATTGAAGATTTCAAAGTTGCAATTTCCAATTTGGAATCTGGGCATTGAGGTTTCAGCCGCCCAGAGGATTTTCATTCAAAGAGACTGCCCTGCGACGATTCGGGGCTGTCCCCGGCCTGTTGACGTAACCATTGCTCAATGACCTCAACGACATACTCTCGTTCCTCGGCCGTCAGTTCGCGCCCGGCAGGAATCCCGTGCCATTTCGCCAGACAACCGCGGCAACAGGTGGCCGTGGCGTGCTGGGCGAGGAACACCGGGTGGCCGCGCATCGGCGTCTGCCTGCCATCGTTGGCCGGGTTTGCCGGGGCGAGACGCTCGTCGATGAAACGCCGGGCGTGTTCGCGGACTGTCGCCAAACCAGTGCGTCTGAAATATGCCAGGGCGTTGCCGCGCAGGGCAAAGCGCGAGCGGAAGCGGGATTTGGCCAGGGCGGCAAAGAGTTCGTCGAGATCGCGCATGATTCAGCCGGCCGCGGGGGCGTGTAGATCAACCGGCAGGTCCGTCGGCGAAACCACGATATCGGCGGCCGTCTCCAAGCCGCCGTCCAGCACCAGTCGCAGCCGCCAGATAAGCGCGACGAGCTTGCCGGAGAAACTCCACGGTGCGGCGGGCAGGTCGAAAACAAACGGCCGGGACTGGGGCAAAGCGGCCTCGCCGGTCCAGTTCAGGCTGCCGATTACCTGCGTATCGGCGTCACCCCGGCCGCGCGTGGTCCACAGCAGTTCGAGGCGGGCCGAGGCGGAACCGGTCCAGTTGACGCGCCCGCTGACTCGCTCGCCGGGCCGATACGACCGCCGATCACCGTCGAGTTCGATGCCGATGTCAACCATGGCCGGGCCTCCCTTCGGCAGGACCATCGCCTGTCGCCGAAGAAGTGCCGCCAGTGCCCCCACTGGCGGAGTCTGGCGCTGTCTGCATGTCCTGTATCCCGCCTGTGCGTGTACCGTCGGCACTACTCCCTTCCTGCGGCAGCACGGTCAACTCGAGTTCATCCTCAATGTCCGGCCACTGGCGCAGCCGCATGTGGAACCGCACCACCCAGAAGACCGCATTGTGCTGGGCGACCAGCGTCGGCGGCAGCCGGGCCGGCACCGTGAGTCTCACCGTTCCGGCGCGCGAGGCGCGGCGATTGCCCTGGAAGATGCAATTGGAGTGGAACACTTCGCGGTCGGTGCAGAGCCCTTCCTCGCGCGCGTACGTCGCTTCCTCGCGGCCTTCGAGAATGATCGTCAGCCGGCGGAGCTGCCGCCGCCAGCCGCGCAGTCTCCACGACAACTCGATCTCGCGGCCGGCCTGCACCTTGATCGACTCGAGCGTCACCACGGGCCTGGGGCTGAGCCGGCGGAACAGGAGTATCACCGGAGCAATGGCCAGGCAGGCGCCGATGACCACCAGGACCGCCGTGAATGCAGTGAGGATGAGTCCGTGGCATCCCGGGAAGCCTTCCGCCCAGTCCCTGGCGACTTCGCGGACAAGCACGAACACGGTGAAGTTCCAGCCGACGGCCAGCAGGAATGCGGTCGCAAGCCCCGCCCCGCGGCGCACCGGCCGCAACACGATCGGTTGCCGCTGGCCGGTCGGACGCAGCGTCGGCCGGTAGCGGACATTGACTCGCCGCGGTTTGGTGGGCCTTAGTCGAGCGAGCGAAATGGAAACTAGCCCGCCCAGGCCGACGGCGATCATCAACACTGGGACGATGGCGATCAGCAGCACGGGCTTGAAGCCGCGTTCGAGCACGGCGAACGTCGGATCGGCGGGATCGACATAGCAACGGTGGAAAGCGCCGACCTGGTAGCGGTTGACGATGGCCAGGATGTCCAGGCGCGTGTTGGGATCCGGCTTGATGAAGTAAATTCGGTTTGATATGTAGAATTTGCCACCATAACCGTAGCGGAACTGGACATTGGCCTTGTATGCCGAGCCGGCGGGCGATCCCTCCGGCGACCTGGCGTCGGAACCCGGCGGCTTCTTCGGCAGCAACGCCTCCTCGACGCGGCTGACGAGGATGGTGCAGGGCACGCGGTCCCAGCGCAGCGACTGGATGACCTTGTTGATCGGATCGAGGAAGAATTCGAGGAAGATCAGCAGCCCGGCGCTGAGAAATAGAATCAGCGCCAGGAACGTCAGGCATCCCGCCCCGTCTCTTCGCCTTGCGCGAGCTGTCGTCGCGGCCGTGGTCATCGGGGCTGATCCTACTTCTCGCTGAGCGAAATGTCGCCGGTGAAATTCTCTGGCGGAGTCTCCATGTACCGCTGGCACAGCGTGGCGTAGAGCTTGGTCAGCTTCGTCTTGCCGAACCGGGCGTCTGCTGCCGCAATCAACTCCATGGCGGCGGCGAAGTCCGCCTTCACGAAAGCCTGCACCATGGCCGCCGTCATCTCCGCCAGCAGCTTCTGCTCGTCCGTCGCCTTCGACAAGTGCGCCATGGCCTCGAAAGCCGCCACGCCCTGGGTCTTGCCCACGACCTGGATCACGCCGACGGGACGGTAGAGAAACTCGTCGCCCGCGAGCATCCGGGCACGGTCGTTCACCAGCACGTGCGTGCCGAACGCCTTATTGGCCCCTTCGAGTCGCGAGCCGAGGTTGACCTCGTCACCAAGGGCGGTGTAGTCGTTAAAACTGCGGTCGGCCGGCCCGGCGTTGCCGACAATCACCTGTCCGGAGGAAATGCCCGCCCGCACCAGCAGGGGGGGCAATTCCCGCCTGGCGAGCGAGCGGTTGAACTCGATCATGACGTCCTGCATGTCCAATGCCGAGGCGATGGCGTCACGCGCGTGGGAACCGCTGTCGCGCGGGGCGTTGAACAGGTACATGATGCCGTCGCCCAGCAGTTTGTTCAGGTATCCGCCGTGCTTGCGGACGATGGGAACCATCAGGCCCATGTATTCATTGAGGATGGGCACGGCCTTCTCCTTCAGTCGCTCCGAGATGGAGGTGAAGCCCTGAAGGTCGGTGAAGACGACACTGATTTCCTTCTGCTGGCCGTCGAGCGTGGCCAGGTCGTGTTCCAGTGCGTAGTCGACCAGCGCCGGGTCCACATAGGATTCAAAGAACCTCTTCACGCGGGCCCGCTCCTGCGTTTCCT
>JBEKVL010000227.1:0-8570 GCA_049514055.1 Tepidisphaeraceae bacterium
GAGCCGCTTACGCTGTTGCTCTTGCCCCGGTAATCGTCGGGTGGAATGCGCCTGCAAGATATTGACATACCCGCACTCACCCGAGTTTCCGGCCTGCCAGCGGGGGTGGCCGGAAGAATCCCGCGATTTTTACCCCAGCCGCCCCTTGACGCGGGGACTTGTTGCGTTGTAGAATGTGCGCATAAGTTCTACCCCGGAAAGGAGTCTGACCCGTGCGACTGCTCACCACCGACCCCCTCTTCGCCTGGGAAAAACTTCCCGACAGCCCCGACCTGATCGCCCTCCGCTTCCTCCTGGACCTGCTGCCCGACCAGGAGCTGCTGGCCGCCCTGCGGGCCCATCGCGGCAAGGGACGCAACGACTATCCCGCGCACCTGCTCTGGCGGACCCATCTCACCCGCTACCTGCTCCGCCATCCGTCCATGGAAGCCTGCCTGGCGGAACTGGGCCGCAACCCGGCCCTGCGCCGGGTGGTGGGCATCGAGGACGGCCAGGCCGTGCCCGAACCCTGGAACATGAGCCGCTTCCTGGAAGTGCTGGGCCAGGTGCAGCATGTGATACTGCTGGAGCAGATGAGTGAGCAGATGGTCCGGCGTTTGACCGAGTCCGTGCCGGACCTGGGCCGGCATGTGGCGGGGGACTCGGCCGCCCTGTCGGCCCGGGCCGGGGCGGCGAAGGACCAGCCCGCCGTGGCCACCGGCGAAGCTGCGGCAGGCGAGGCCGCTGCGGCGACTGCGGAGAAACCTGCGGCCGCCCTGCCGCAGCCGGCCGGAGGGAAGAAGGAATACAAGGATGATGACGGCAAGGTGGTGCGGACGTATGAGTGGTTCGGGTACAAGTTCCATCTGCTGGTGGATGTGACCCATGAGGTGGTTCTGGCCTGGCACGTCACCTCGGCAGCCGGGGAAGGCAGCGGCGATTCCTCGGTGCTGCCGCTGCTGCTGGAGAAGGCCAAGCGGGTGCTGCCGCCGGGACGGATCAAGACCCTGGCCGACGACCAGGCGGCCGACGACCAGAAGACCCATGAACTGCTCGATAAAGAAGGAATCCGGCCCGTGATCGAGATCCGCAAGATGTGGAAGGAGGAGCAGGAGCGGATGCTGTCGCCGATCGCCAGAAGGCTGGCGAAGCTGAACCAGCCGCAACTCGGCCGGAACTGACGGCGGACACGCCGGAAACCAACCCGAACCCCCGCCCGACGCCGGGCGGGGGCTGATGCTGCGCCGAAACAGCCCCCCGCCCGCCCGGCCAGAGGCCGAGAAGTATTCCCGTGGCTCAATAATGAACATTTGAAGACTTATGATGCTAGTCGCCCGAGTGACGTCCAGATGACGCCGATGGGTACCCCGCATCGCAACCGGCTCGGGATGGGTGAGCCGCATTCACCCGAACGTCACCGGCGGCAACCCGAGCACGTCGAGAATCTTCTGCGCTGTTTCTTCAACGCCCTGGTAGGTCACATCGAGCACCGGCCAGCCCTGCTGGATGAACAGGCTTTTGCTCCAGCCGACCTCGCGGGCCACAACTTCCGGGTCGCGGTAGCGGCTGTCGCTGATCTTCCACTGGATTGTCCGGTGCGTGCGAATCTGCACGAGCTGTTCGGAGTCGATCACCAGGCCGATCACCTTGCGCGGCGAAAGCGCCAGGAGTTGCTTCGGCGGCTCCACTCCATAGGAAAGCGACACGTTGCCCACGCAGTAGCCCTGCTGGGCCAGGTACATCGTCGTCGGCGTCTTGCTGGTGCGGGACACGCCAGCCACCACGATGTCGGCGGCGTCAAGCGAATCCAGCCCCAGGCCCTCGTCGTGTTGCAGCGCGAACTCCAGGGCGCGAATGCGCCGTTGATACTGCTCGTCAACATGGTGCAGGCGACGGTGGTCTTCGGTCGCCTTGATCCCCGACTGTTGCGACAGAAATCCCACGAAGTCGCCAGTGAGGTCGCGATCGGCGGCGCCGATCGCCGCACAGCGCGAATGGACGGCATTCTTGGCCTCGGCCGACACCAGCGCGTGGAGCACAATGCCGGGCTCGGCGGAGATTTCGTCCAGGGCGGTCTCAAGCCGGGCGCGATCGTTGAGGAAAGTCATCGCCCGCATCTCAAACGCGCGCGGCGGAAACTGCGTCAGGAAAGCCGTCAGCATGTGCCGGGCGAGGTTGCCGGTGGAATCGGACAGCAGATAGATGATCCGGCTGGCCGAAGCCGGCGGAAGAGGTGCGTGCTTCTTCTTTGCGGAGGGTCTGGTTGATCTGCTCATGGTCGGCATCTCCCGGGCAACGGGCCTGTAAAAGGACATAGTTATCCGTTTTGCTGGCTTCTGGCAAGAGGTTCCGGGCCTGGGAAGTTGTTCCCGCACCCAAAGCGGGGGACCAACCTGCAGCCCCGGCCAACAAATCCCGCCAAGTTTTGTGTGCCGCCGCACTTGCAAAGACAGGCCGTTCCATGGTTTACTACAGTGATGGGCTCGGCGCGGCAGGAACCGCGCGGGTTCGGTCTTTAACACCATAGAGGAGTCAACTATGCGCGCGATGCGTTGGGCTGCGGTGTCGTTGCTGGGAGCGATGGCGGTGACGGGATGCACGAAGAAAGTCGAACCACCCGCCGGGCCAGTGATACCGCCACCGGGCATGTCGCAGGAAATCCGCGAGCGGATACAGCAGCTCCACCCCGACGTGTTGTTCGGTTCGGTCGCCGCGGTCCACCCTGAGGACCAACTGGTCGCCGTTTCAGGCATTCCCGCCGACCAGTGCAAACCCGCCGACCCGATCATGTTCTACGCCGGCGACCAGATCATCAACAAAGGCAGGATCGAGCGCATCGTCAACGGCGCTCTGCACATCCGATATGAAACCCCCACGGTCGGCGAGCGCGCCCCGGAGGTCGGTGATGTGGCGGTCAAAATCAAACCCGCCGCGAACTGAGAACGCCACGCCGATGACCATGCCCCCTTCCAATGGAAGTCAACGCCCGCCCGGCGATGTCGGCGGCGCCCGCTCGTTGCCGCCGCCGGGCCGGCTGATTCTGGCCAGCGCCTCGCCGCGCCGCCAGCAACTGCTGCGCGAGTGGGGATTTGATTTCACCGTGCAGCCGGCGAACCTGGACGAGGAATCGGCCTCCACCGGCAACCTTCTTCCGTCAGAACTGGCCGTCCGGCTCGCCCTGGCCAAGGCGCAGAAGATCGCCGGCGACTTCCCCGCCGACATCGTGCTGGGCGCCGACACCGTCGTGGCCTTCGGCGACAAGTCCATGAGCAAACCCCTCGATGCCGACGACGCCAGGCGGATGCTGGCGCTTCTGGCGGGAACCACGCATATTGTCATCACCGGGCTGGCGGTCGTCTGGAAACAACAGAATGTCGAGCGCGTGCGGCATGTGATGTCGGCCGTCCACATGCGGCCGTTGACCGCCGCCGAGATCGAGACGTACGTCGCCGGCGGACAATGGGAAGGCAAGGCCGGCGCCTACGGCATCCAGGACGACGACCCGTTCGTCACCAACATGGCGGGCAGCCACAGCAACATCGTCGGCCTGCCGATGGAGACCACGAGCGAGATGCTGGCCGAGGTCGGGATTGTGCCCAAATGATGAACACGAAGCGTATGCTGATGATTCTTGCCCTTGCCGCGATCGCCATCCTGGCGGCCATCCAGCCGCAGTTGTCGTGCCGCGGCATTCCCACCGGTGAGCGCCCCCAAACCGGCCTGCCCGTCGTCACCATGCAACTCGGCGGCAAGGCGTTCACCCTTGAAATCGCCGGCACGGAGCAGGCCCGGCAGACCGGCCTCATGTATCGTGACTCGATGCCGGCGGATCATGGAATGATCTTCGTCTTTGCAGGACACGAAGAAACCGGCTTCTGGATGAAGAATACGCGGATTCCACTGGACATCATCTACATCGACGACAACCAGCGCATCGTGTCAATCCACCAGATGGTCGCGCACGACACGCGCAGCGTCTATGCGGACGGCCCATACAAATGGGCCATCGAACTGAACGACGGCACGGCGGCGAAGCTGAAATTGAAGCCGGGCCAGCAGCTCGACATCCCGCAAGCGGCATTGCAGGTGTCGGACTGACCCCGGGATTCTCTCGCCGGACACACCATCGACGAGTTCCGGCCTGCCTGCATAATCATTCAATTCGCCCCAGTGTGCCCCGTGAATGAATGCGCCGTCATGCTGCAATTGAGAATATCGCGGTCGACGCGCCTCGCTCGCCGGAATGCGAATAGAATCCAGTGTCGGCGGCGACTTTACTGAGACGGCATTCGCACCGCCCAATCAGGGCGGCAGGTTGATTATGTAAGCAGCGGTTGCACTTTCGCACAGCCGCTAAGCGTGAGGAAGACAACCGATGGTTTTGCTCGAAGCACTCGAATCGCGCCAACTGCTCTCGGCAGACTCCGTCACGGTTCCAATCGCAACGCGGACTTGCGGAGTTTCCGCTCTTTTTGTCGCAGCAAATGCGCCGGCCGGAAACGCTGCATCGGGGATTGCCGCGGCAAGCCAATCCGCCGTCGCGGTGACCATCCCCGACCCGAATCTCGAAGCCGCGATTCGCAGTGCCCTCAATAAACCAACCGGCGACATCACCGATGTCGACATGCTGGGGTTGACGTCATTGACCGCGAACTTCGCCAAGATCGCCGACCTGACGGGGCTCCAATATGCGACGAATCTAACGCAGTTGTCCCTGATATCGAACAACATCACGGACATCAGCGCTCTCGGTGGGCTGACCAACCTTACGGCGCTCTTTCTCGACACCAATCAAATCACGAATCTGGCGCCGTTGGAATCGCTGACGCACTTGACCGGTCTCTACCTCACCAACAACGAGATAACCGACGTCAGCCCGCTGCAGACGCTGACAAATCTCACGCACGTGGAACTTCTCGGCAACACGATCAGTGATATCAGCCCGCTGGGTGCGCTGGACGGTCTGACCTGGCTGCTTCTGAACAACAACCACATCAGCAATATCAGCGCGCTCGCGGGACTGACGAACCTGCAAACGCTGAACCTGAGGAACAATCAAATCACGGATGCCAGTCTGGGAGCACTCAGTGGCTTGAAGGATTTGACCTTCCTGGACCTGCGACTGAACCAGATTACGGATGTGCATGCGCTCAGCGGATTGTCGGCCTTGACTAACCTGTATCTCGACACGAACCAGATTACCGACCTGAGTCCCCTGGCCAGCCTGACGCTCTTGCAGACGATCTCTCTGACCAGCAACGAGTTGACCGATGTGAGTATGCTGGCCGGCCTGACCGCGCTTACAACCGTAGATGTCTCTCATAATTATCTCAATCTGGCAGCCGGCTCGGCGAACGCCGCGGCCGTGCAGGCTCTTCGCGCCCGGCACGTCACCGTCACCGATACCCCGCAGGACACGCCGCCGGCACTCACCGTATCAGACGACAGCGGCACGACGACGGACCAATCCGTGACGCTGCCGCCGACAATCGTCGGAGACACCAGCGCCGTGGCAACCTTCACACTGGCCAACCTTGGTTCCCGTGCCCTCGACATAAGCAACTTCCTGACCGGCGGCTCTGACCCCACAAGTTTCCAGATCACAGTACTCAGCGACAACGGAACCGCCGTCTCCGGCGGAGCGTTCAGCATTGCCGGGAACACGGCCTATACCGTGAACGTAACCCTGCACCCGGCATCGGTCGGCACGAAATCGGCCACCATTTCCTTCAACACAGACGATTCCCATTCGCCTTCCATCACCCTCAACATGTCGGGGATCGGCGTGGCCGTGACGCCGGCCACCCTGTCGGTCACCGACAACAGCGGCTCATCGACCGACAGAACCGTCACGTTACCCAACACCCCCCCCGGGGCCACCAGTGCGCCGGCGATGTTCACCCTCGCCGACACCGGCAATCAGCCTCTGGTGATCAGCAGTTTTGCGCTGAGCGGCGCCAACGCCTCCGACTTCGTCTGCACCATCAAGGACAGCGGCGGAACCCCCGTCAACACAACGACTTTCGGCATCGCCGGCGGGTTCAACTTCACCGTCGAAGTACGCCTGCGGCCACGGCTGACGGGCGCCAAAACCGCCAGAATCACCTTCAATACCAACGACAGCAGTGCGCCGTCGGTCACGCTGTCCATCAGCGGCAAGGCGGTCGCACTTCGATTGTTCGTCCGCTCTGGCAGCGCCCTCACGGAACTGCCCGCCAGTCCGGCAACGCCGTTGAGCTTTGGCACCATCGCCAAGCCCGGCCTGCCTGGCATGACGCGAGAGTTCCAGATCCGCAATGCCGGCAGGCAGACGATCACCCTGGGCGCCCTGCATCTGCCCAGGGGATACAAAGTCGTTCAGTCGCCGCCGCCATCACTCGCCGCCGGGAAGACGGCCGTCTTCACGATACAGTTCGTGGCCACCGCGGCAGGCACATCCGCCGGTTCGATCAGTTTCGCGACAAACGACCCCCTGCAGAAGACGTACACCATCCCCGTGACCGGCATCGTGCGTGCAAAGAAATCCCCGCTACGGTAGCTGAACGCCGAACCAGCGCGGCGCAAGAAGCGCGCCGCGTCGGCCATGTCTCACCTTTCCCACGGCGGCTTGCCGTTGTGTGATCGGATGTGATCCAGGATCCTCCTGCACCACTTCTCGTAGACGCCCTTGTCGCGCTCGCCGCGCAAGAGGGCCAGTTGCGCGTCGTCGAACAGGTTCGGCGTCTGATCCGATGCGTATGCCATGTCCGCCTTGAGCATCTCGTCAATGGTCTGCGCGCGGTACTTGAGATTCTCGATGTCCTTCTCAATCGTCTTGACGAACTCCGAATCGGGCTTCTCGTCGAGCAGGTCGGCCTTCTTCTTCTCGGTCTCCGCCTGGACCTCCTTCTTGTTGTCCATCAGTTTCTTGATCCGCTCCCACCAGAGCCGGTCGAGCGAAACCTCGATGTCCTTCTTCAACTCCTCCTCAAACTGCCCGGGATGCCGCCGGATGTACTCGTCGAATACCCAGATGGCGGCGGCCGTGTCCAGGCTGCTCCGCATCTGCTCGACGTTCTGCCACTCGTCGGTCTGTTTCAGCGGATCGGTCTGTGCGGGCCTGGTCGTCGCATCCTCGTCCGGGTTCCGGGTCGTGGCCACCGCCTGCGGCGTTTCCAGGTCCCGATTCACAATCACCGGCGCTGGCTTCGGCTTGGTCTTGGGAGCGTCGAAAATGTTGGCCTTCGGTTTCTTGCCCGCGGGACCGAGGTCGATGGTCGAGCCTGCCACTGGTGCCGGCTTGACCACGGGCTGGCTGCTTTCATTGTCGTTCCGCTTGGCAACCATGTAGATCACGAGCACCCCCACCACCAGCACCGCCACGATCACACCCGCCACCAGCCCGGGATTGCTCTGGTTGTTGACCCTGCGGCGGGGCCGATATGTCGGCGTTGCCGCAGTCGCGGATGCCTCCAGACTGACGTACTCGTCCTGGTCGGCCCCCTGGGCCTGCCCCGGCCATGCTTCCGCAGGAGTTGTCTCCATAGGAACTGCTTCCGCAGGCTGCGCGGGCGCCCAGCCCCCGCTTCTCGGCGGGGCATACGCCCGGCCAGACCGGGGCGAGGAGTCTTCGGTGGGGACACTCGGACGCGAGCTCGGTGACGGCGCAGCAGTCGCCGCCTGGCGTGCCGCTCCGACGGGATCGACCTCGATTACGGCCGCCGACGGACCTGTGCCCAGAGCTATCCGGTCGCCAAATTCAATGAACTGAGGCTCCGTGATCTGCTGGCCGTTGACAAACACGGCAGGCCCGGCCGATGCGACAATCCAGTGCCCCTCGTGCATATATAACAGGCAATGAACAGGTCCGACCTGTCCCGACGGGATCGGCACATCGCAGGAAGCATCGCGCCCGACACGAACCGGATTGTCCCCTCCCCTGCCGGGAATCTCGACCATCCTGGCCCCAAGCGCATGTCGAATCCGAAGTTGCAAGCCCATGGTGCGAACCTCCGCTGCCGAATGGGGCTATTGTAGCGGCGACCGACCGCGGTCCCAAACCCATCTTTCGGGCGAGTCTGCAAATTTCACCGTTTTTCTGCGGAATTGGAAGCCGGAATCGGGTAAAAGTATGCACCCTGACAATATAAGGAGCGGATATGGCCAAGAAGAAGGTCGTTTCCAAGGCGAAGAAGACCTCAAAAACGCCGGTGAAGAAGGCCGCCAGGCCGGTCGCGAAGAAAGCTGTTAAGCCGATCGCGAAGAAGAGAACTGTCCGAGCCAAGGTTGTGGCCAAGGCCCCGGCCAGGAAGGCAAGTCCGGCCGCCAAGCCGATCCGGAAGCCTGCCAAGGCCGTCAAGGTCGTGAAACAGGCCAAGGCTGCGGTGCCCCCACCGTCCCCGGCTGCGACACCGATCACGGCCCCGGCCGCGGCGCCTGTGATCGCGGCCGTGACCGAGGCGGTCGCCACCACCGCCAGCGCCGTGGTGAATACCGCGGTCACGCCGGCACCAGCGCCGGCCACCCTGCCGCAGCAGGCCGACACCGTCGCACACCAGGATCAGCCGGCCGTCGCACCGAAGAACGAAACCGATCCGGGATCGTCAACGTAG
>JBEKVL010000228.1:0-8543 GCA_049514055.1 Tepidisphaeraceae bacterium
CGGCTTCTCGGCTGGCTTGGCTTCCGCCTGCTCGGAACTCAAACCAGGTTCCGGCAGTGGAGCGATGGGCGGAGCGGCCTGCTTTGCCAGGCCCGTGTCTGCGACGACCTCGGCGCCGGCGTCGGTTGTGTCAGCCTTTTGCTGTCGTGGCTGCGGCTGGGCTGCAGAACCCTCCGCCTGCGGCCGGCCTTTCCCCTGCCCCTTGACAGCGGGTGCATCGGGCCGCAGCGCGGTCTTCGGCTGGGAAACGGGTGGCGTCGCCACCGGGGCCGCCGACGAAAGCGAATCCGCAGCGTCCATCAGCATTCGGTTGAACGAAGGGCCCGAGGATTCGTCCGCGGCATCCCGAATCGTGCCGCTGACGCCTTTGAGCGATGTCGCGTCCGTCGGTTGTAGAGCAGCGGGCGTAATAGGCATGGGATCAGTTGCTGGATGCGGCCTGTGTGCCCGGAGCACGCAGGCGATCCAGTATCTTCTTCAAGCGCTCCGTCTCCTCGGGCGTCTTGAATTCCTTGGTGATCCGCGCGGCCGCGCGCGGCTCCATTGCCTGGAGGTATTCGACCGCCTTGTCCACATCGAGGCTCATGAACAGTGCCTTGGTCTGCTTGGCCGGAAGCGACGCATAGAGCGCCAGGCTGTCCTGGAAACCCTTGTCGGTCGCCTGCGCCAGGGCTTCCTTCTCTTTCGCATCCAGTTTCTTCTGCGCGAGCTCGACGGCTTCCCGCTCTCGGCGGGCGGCCGCCTGGGCGGCCTCCGCCTGAGCTCGCAACGCCACCATTTCCTTCTGCGTCCGTTCCAACTGCACCATTTGGGCGTCAAATGCCTGGCGGATGTACTCAAGCTGCTCGACCGGAGGCCGTCCGGCGTACTGCGCCAGGAGTTCGTCGAGTTTGAGCACCGGCTGGGTCGTCGACGCGGGCTGCGTCGCCGGCGCCACCGCCGATGGCGGCGGATTGACGATGTCCTTGATCGCGTAGATCTTCGGCTTGTCGAGCCTGCCGCTCTGGAAGAGATATCCGACCCCCCCGGCCACCGCCAGAAAGTTCAGCGCAAGCGTCCATGCCAGCAGGTTGATAAGTCTCTTCATATCTCGCCTCCCTGGGCCGCGGGGCCGAGGGAATCATCGCTGGAGGTGCGACAAGCAATCTGTGTGCCAATCTCATCAAGCTCGGCGAATTCCTTCCGGGCGTGTTCCACCCGAAAGGCTTCCCACTGGTGTTCCCGCAGTTTTTCCAGGACCTTGGTCTGTTTGGCCGCTTCCACCACTGTTGCCCGGCGTTCGGTTACCTCGCGCTGTGCCAGCGCAATTCGCTGCATCAGCGTCAGTCCTTTGCGCTGTGCCGACATGATGAATCGCCGGTGGGCGGCCAGGAAGTTCATGTCGATCGCGCCCGTCATGTGCCCGGCGCGGATATCCTCGTTGGCTTGTCTGACGGCGTCGTTCAATGTCCGCAGTTCATCCTGGAGATCCTGCATCACCTTCAGGGCGATGGCCAGTTCGCGCTGGCGCATCTGCTCGAGGTTGCGCCGCTGGCGAAGTGGCCCGTCGAGAGTGAAAGTGAATTTCGGCATAAGCGATCCCATGGCTTACGCCATGCGCTAACATGTGTCGCCCCTGCGGGGCTGGTTGCGGGCAGCTTTCACGACGCCGAACCTCCGCGCTGCGCGGGCTTGCCCGCTTGCGAGCTGATTTCCTTGTCCCTCTGGTCGATCCATCCCGCCAGTTCGAAGAGTTGGCGGCGGGACGCTTCGATGCCGGACGGGGTGCCGGCATCCTGCCGCAGATACTGGATGATCTGCGGGT
This sequence comes from Tepidisphaeraceae bacterium, assembly GCA_049514055.1. Taxonomy (GTDB): domain Bacteria; phylum Planctomycetota; class Phycisphaerae; order Tepidisphaerales; family Tepidisphaeraceae; genus JANYKD01. Next base: position 1,805 of record JBEKVL010000228.1, read on the forward strand.
GTGTCTGCACGGCCAGGTCGTAGTCGTGGTTGACACCGCGGACGTAGGCGCCGATGTTCACCAGGTCTTCGATGGACCGATAGGTCGCGAGAATGGCCGCCACGCGCCGGGCGGCGCGCTCCTGTTCCGGGGAGACGACTTCGCCGCGTACGCGGCTGATGCTCTGGAGAATGTCGATGGCTGGAAAATGTCCAATGCTTGCCAATTTCCTGTCGAGCCAGATGTGGCCGTCGGTGATGCCCTTGACCGTGTCCGGGATCACCTCGTTGAAGTCGTCGCCCTCGACGAGAACGGTGTAGAAGCCCGTTATCGAGCCCGTCGCTCCCCGGCCGGCCCGCTCGAGCAGTTCCGGCAGGATGGCGAACATGCTGGGAGGATATCCCTTGGTTGTGGGTGGCTCCATGGCCGACAGGCCGATCTGCCGCTGGGCCTGGCAGAGCCGGGTGATTGAGTCGAGCAACAGCAGCACGTTCTTGCCCTGGTCGCGGAAGTATTCGGCGATCGTCGTGGCAACCTTGGCCGCACGCACGCGCAGGATGGCCGGATCGTCCGAGGTGCTGATCACCGCGACACAGCGGGAACGCCCGGACTCATCGAGCGTGCGATGGAGAAAATCCTTGACCTCGCGGCCGCGTTCGCCGATGAGCGCCACCACGGTGACATCGGCGTTCGTGTGGCGCGCGATCGAGGACAAGAGCGTTGACTTGCCCACGCCGGGACCGGAGAAGATGCCCATACGCTGCCCCAGGCCGCAAGTCAGCAGCCCGTCGATGGCGCGAATCGAGGTGGAAATCGGCTGGTCGATATGGCTGCGCTCCAGCGGCGCCAGGGCCCTGCCATCGATCCGTCGGGGCGAAGACAACCTCAACGGGCCTTTGCCGTCGATCGGCCGGCCCAACCCGTTGACCACCCGGCCAAGCAGTTCGTCCGACACCCAGATCCGCGGGGCCGAGGCAATGTTCTCCACGCGATCACCCCGGGCCACGCCGGCCATCGGCGACATCGCCATCAGCAACGTGCGTTCCTGCCGGAAGCCGATCACCTCGGCCAGAGCCGTGGCGTTCCCAAAGCTGTGAATCCTGCACAGCGAACCGACCGGCAGCGGCAGGTCCGATGCTTCCACGGTAAGCCCCGCCAAACCCTGCACCGTACCGCGGATGCGCAGCGGCATGGCGGTTCGGGCGGACTCGATCTGGGCGGCCAGGGCGGTACTCAAGAAACTGGCTCCTCGTGGTCAGGCATGAGGTCGGCGGCGATCCGGGCGAGCTGCGTGTCGAGCGTGGCGTCGATCTCGCCACCGGCGGTAAACACCCGGCAACCACCGGGCGCCATGGAGTCTTCCGTCACAAGTTCGATATGCTGGAGCCGCGACAGTTGCAGTCGGATCGCCGGCAGGGTTTCCTCCAGGACAGCACGATCCGCCGGACTGATGGCGATTCGAACCGCCGTCGCCCCGACGACCAGCCGCACCGCCTCGGTCACGTTGGCGATGGCGACCGAGCGGTCGATGCGTCCTTGCCGCCTCGTGATCCGGTCGGCCAGCAACAAAGCCAGTTCCAGGACATCGTGAACGGCCGTCCCCTCGAGCTCGCGGCGGGAACTGTCGATGGCCGCGGCGGCGGAATTCAGCGCCGCGACGGCCGATGTCAATGCCCCGGCCATCTGGCGCGTTGCCTCTTCCCGTCCGGCCTTCTGACCCTCGGTGCGTCCGCGATTGTGACCTTCAAGCGATCCCTCCGCCGCGCCCTCGGCACGCGCCCGCTCCTTGATCGTCTCGGCCTCGGCGCGAGCGCCCGCGAGCATTTGATCCGCCTGCTGCCTGGCGCACATGATCAGCGCCTGCGCCTGTTTCTCAATGTCGGCCATCGAGAAGACCCGGACGGATGAGGGGGCGAGGCTGGATTTGATGAGGGGCATGGGGCTCCAAAGATGAACGATGAACGATGAAGCAGCAGAATGAAGTTCATCCTTGATCCCTCATCGTTCATCGTTCGCCGCTACACAACCATCTCCTTCTCTCCACCGCGGCCGGCGATGATGATCTCGCCGGCGTCTTCCAGGCGGCGGACGACGTCCACGATCTTCTGCTGGGCGGCTTCGACATCGCTGACGCGCACCGGGCCCATGTACTGCATGTCCTCGGCAATGAGTTGGGCCGCGCGCTCCGACATGTTCTTGAATATTTTCTGCCTCAGCTCTTCGCTGGCCGTCTTCAGAGCCAGGGCCAGCGCCTCGTTCTCGATCTCCTTGAGCACCGATTGAATGCCCTTGTCGTTGACCAGCAGGATGTCCTCGAACACGAACATGAGCCGGCGGATCTGCTCGACAAGATCGGGATCCTCGGCCTCCAGCCCCTCCATGATCCCCTTCTCCGTCGATCGGTCGGCCAGGTTGAGTATTTCAGCCACGGTGTCGACGCCGCCGGCCTTCTCGAACGTCTGGCTGACGATGTCCGACAGGCGGTGTTCGAGCCCGCGTTCGACCTCCTTGATGACCTCGGGGTTGGTCTGCTCCATGTTGGCAACGCGTTTGACGACCTGGATCTGCTTCTGGCTCGGCAGGCCGACGAGAATCTCGCTGGCCTTCTGCGAGGGCAGGTGCGCCAGGATCAGCGCGATCGTCTGCGGATGCTCGTCCTGGATGAAGGTCAGCAGGTTCTCGCTCTCGGCGCGCTGCAGAAAGGCGAAAGGCGTCGTGGACACCTGCTGGGTGACCTGTTTGATCACGCGCTCGGCGTCCTGCTCCGTCAGGCTCTGCTTGAGCAGTGTTTTGGCATATTCCAGGCCGCCCACCGTGATGTGGGCGTTGGCCACGGCCATGTTGTAGAACTCGCCCAGCACCGTGTGGCGATCCGCCGGGGTGACCTCGCCGATCGAGGCAATCTCCCGGCCGATCTCCTCGATGGCCTCGGGCGGCATCCTCTTGAGCAACTCGGCGGCCTTGGCCTGCTCGACCGAGACCAGGAGAATCGCGGCCTTTCGAGCACCCGTCAATTCGCGTGGAGCATTCGGCATTCCGTTTTCCTCAGTTGCCAGCCAAATCAGCCGCGGTTAAGCCATCGCTTGACGAGTGTGGCCGCCGCGTCGGGGTCCGTGGCGACCATGTCGGCAACTTGCTTCTGCATCTGATGGCCAAGGGCTTCTTCGTCATTGAGTTCGACGCCCTCGAGCGCGGTGACACCCTCGGAGGCCTCGCCAACGGCCTCCTCTCGCGGGTTAAGTTCTCTGGGCGCTGGTGCTGGGGCCCGCACGGCCGCCACTGGCACCGGCGCGTTCTTCTTGACGATGTTGGAGACCATGAATAGGCTGATCAGCGCCAGGACTCCGAGAGCGACCTCCTTGGCGTGATCGGTCAGGGCCAGCGCGATCGACGAAGTGGCCACCGCCGCAGGCGAAGCCGCCGGCGATCCGGCCACGGGCATGAGATCCCAGAAGACGTCCGCGGCAACGCCGTCGTCGGTCGCCAGACCCAGACAGCTTCGGGCTCCTTTCGTCAGGCTGCGCAGTTCGTCCTTGGTAAACGTCTCCAGCGCCGTGGCATCCGGCTCCTTGTCGGTGTTGGTCTTCCGCTGGAAGGCTCGAACATAGTAGCTGCGCGGCACGTGGATGGCCGCCGCGGTGACGGCCAGGTCGCCGCCGGGACTCACGGTTTCGATATCCGAGTGTCCGTGATCCACCATGTACTCCGTCTTGTTGTTCTCGGTCGTGGTGTTGCTGCCCTCCGGCGCGGACGTTTCCGCCGCGCCGCCGGCCGTCAGTGGAGCATTGGAGACCGCGCCCGGCTCGCCGCCGCCTCGCGCAGTGGAGCGGCTTTCCTCGGTGTTGGTGTTCTCGCTGACGGGTTTCTGGAGAACGCTCTTGGGATCGATCTTGTGCTCGGTCGTCTTGACTCGCTTGTTGTTCGGCGTCACCGACACCGAGAAGAACGCCCCCTCGATGAAGTTGAAATGCTTGGCCAGCTTGTCGTGATAGTAGGCTTCAGCCTTCTGCACATTGGCCAGGTATTCGTCGGACCCCGCCAGGCCGTTGGCCTCGTCGTGGTTGCGCACGGGATACGACACGCCGTTAATAATGACTGTCACCTTCCCCCGTTGCAGGCTGGCCACGGCGCCGCTGACAAGGTCGGCAGCGGCGGCCACGAGCTGCTGGGTGGGCGTTTCACCCCGCTTCAGAGTCATCGACACCGTCGCCTTGGGATCCACGCCGTTGGGTCCGCGCTCGTGTTTGGCGTCGATGAGGACCATCGCGCTGGCTACGCCCGGGTACTGGCGGATCATCGTTGCCAGCCGGTTCTGCCGGTGCTCGTTCATGATTCCATCCGTCCGCGAAGGCGGATCAAACGGGCTCGTTTTTTGCAGCAGATCCTCGAACGAGTTTCGCGTGTCGCGCGGCAGCATCTGTCCATAGGACAACACCGACCACGCCTTGATCTCGTCTTCCGCGCCGACGAAGATCTTCCCCCCTGTCACCGTCGACTGGACCCCGGCGACTCGAAGGGCCGTCGTCATCGCGGCGATGTCCTCGGCCGGCATCACCTGATCGAACAGCGCCTTCATCTCCGTCTGCCCGGCGTAACGGGCCGACCAGTAGATGGTCGCCACCATGATGACAACGAGAGCACCCGCCAGCATCTTCTGACTCGGCGTGAGCCCGGCCAGTTGCTGCTGGATACGATTGATCTGGTTCCTGATGAAGTCCATGGCTTCGCCTTCCTTGGCTGAAGAGCCCTGGCAACCTGCCGGGCAGCAGCGAATCCGTCGCCGCAAAAAGGCCCGTCAGGTGAAAAAACCGCAGCTCCGCCGCGGTGTCGCGCTCAGACCTGCATGTTCTTGATCTCGTCGTACGCGTCCATGCACTTGGTCCGGATGGCCATCAACGTCTTGAAAGCCAGATCCGACTTCTCCACGGCGGTCATCACACCGCTCACATCATCCGTCTTGCCCACGGCGAGGTTCTCAACCGATTGCGAGGCATCCTGCTGAATCTTCGCCACTTCCTCGATCTGCTGCTTGAGCGTGTCTGCAAAACTGGTCGCCGCCGTGCCCTGCAACGGAGTGGCCTTCGCTGAAGAACCACCCGCCTTGGCGATTCCGCCGACGCCCGTGAGATTGTTGATGCCGCCGATCATAACCTGCGTGAATGTTCCTTATACCACATTTCTTGGGTCTTGTCCCGCAAAATTACCCCAAGAGCCGCAAGGACGCGTTGATCATCGCTTTCGTGACCTCCATCGTCGTTACGTTCGCCTCATATGCCCTCGACGCTTCCATCGCATTCACATACTCCACGGCCATGTCGATGTTCGGATAGCGCACGTACCCGCTGGCATCGGCATCACTATGCCCGGGGTCATAATCGGTGCGGAACGACGCATCCTCCCGCACCTGCGCCCGCACGCCCGGCCGGCTGGGATCGTCCGGCTGTCCGGACTGGAAGACCACGAACTTCCGCTTGAAAGGCTCCACCTTCCCATCGGCGCTGCGGGTCGTGCGCGTGTTCGCCACGTTCTGCGCGATCGAATCCAGCCGCGTCCGCTGGGCCAGAAGAGCACTGGCACTGATGTCGAGTGTGCTGAACATGTCAATAGTTGATAGTCGATAGTTGATATCTGTTGATAGTCAAAATCCGCTATCAACTATTAACCATCAACTATCAACTCTCCTCTCATGTGAGTCGATCCTTCAAAGCCGTTTCCATCTGCTCATACTGCTTCCGCAGCAGTTCAATCGCCACATTGTGCATCAGCCCGTTCTTCGCCTGGTCCGCCTCAAGCTGTTCCATCGAGCGGTTGTTGTGGTCGTGGAACAGGATCCCGCGCGTCGGCCGGTCCACCTCGTTGCGAATATCGTCAAACCGCACCGCTCCCGGAGCGCTGCGGTCGCGAGCCTCGATCCGCTGCACCAGCATCTTCTGAAACTGCCCGAGCGACAAATCCTTCTGCCGGTAACCCGGCGTATCCACGTTGGCGATGTTCTCGGTCAGCAGCCGATGCCGCTGCGAGGTGAAGTTCACCACTTCCTCCAGCAGCACCGAACTGCCGCCATTCAACATCCGGTCAATGAACATCGCCAGCCACTTCCTTTCAAACGGCGTGCCGCGGCGTTCGCAATCCACAAAGTCCGATAGTCCATGACAACTGCGCAATTACGCCAACGTCCACGGCGAGCAATCCGACAATGCAACGCGCAATATCTGCGCTTCAAACCGCTCTTTCAGCCCCGTCAGGGGCGACAGATGTTAGCCCTCGGCCTAAGCCGTGGGACAACAACGCAAACGCGATCTTCATACTCCAACCGGCACTTCCACACCATCCTCACGCCACTTCTTCAGCTTCATACCCAAGGTCCGCACGCCGATTCCAAGGGCCGTGGCGGTCTTGATCCGGTGCCCTTTGAACTTGTCCAGCGTGCTCAGAATCACGCTCTTCTCGATCTCCGCCAGCGGCTGGCCGGCCAGCGTCCCGGCGACCTGTTGCGGATCGCTTCCATGATTGCACAGCCAGGGCTGGACCGTGGCCCCGCGGATCAGGCCCGGCGCGGTTTCCAGCACACAAGCCCGCTCGATGATGTTCTGCAACTCCCGCACATTCCCCGGCCAGTCGTACCGTTCCATCGTCCGCAGTGCTTCGGGCTCGATGTGCCTGAACGGCGACTTGTCACGTTTGGAAATCTGACTCAGGAAATGCCGGCAAAGCTCCGCGATATCCTCCCGGCGGTCGCGCAGCGGCGGCAGTTCCACCG
>JBEKVL010000229.1:0-8504 GCA_049514055.1 Tepidisphaeraceae bacterium
CACAAGCGGGTGGTGAAACACGGCGAGGAACGCATGTTCACGCACATTCACGTCAGCGACCGGTTCAGCTTTGAGCTGACGCTCTATGGCGAGGACAAGGTGAACTACGTATTCAAGAGTTCGATCACCGGCCGGGCCATCGAGCGGGCGACACTGCCGGAACTGGAGCAGTTCCTGCTGCGCGAGTATCCGGGGATTGACCTGGAGACGGCCGGTCAGCAGTTGGAGGACCACATCGACCGCTTCGATCTTTACCGCATGCTGCTCGCGCCGCTGGAGAAGGTGAAGCAGAACCCGGCGTATCACCCGGAAGGCGATGCGCTGTATCACAGCCTGCAGGTGTTCGAGTTGGCACGGCAACGGGTGCCGTATGACGAGGAATTTCTATTGGCGGCGCTGCTGCACGATGTCGGCAAGGCGATCGACCCGGCCGACCATGTCGGGGCCGCCCTGGCGGCGCTCGAGGGCGCGATCACGCCGCGGACGGCCGCGCTGATCGAGCATCACATGGAAGCCCACGCATACCAGGATGGAACGTTGGGCCACCGAGCCAAAGAACGGCTGCGGAAACTGGAAGATTTCGAGGACCTCCTGCTGCTGGCCGAACTCGACCGGGCCGGGCGGCAGACGGGCGTGATGGTGTGTGATGTGGACGAGGCACTGGAGTTCGTGCGGAAGATGGAGGGACAGTGGGACTTCCTGTTCCGGTCCACATAGACGGTCCAACCGGACACAGGCAATTCACCGGCATGCTGCTGGTTGTTGAGATTTGCGATGTCGCCGCGTCCGGGGTTCGACCCTTCCCACTGGCAACCGGCGGCAACCATCAACTACCTGGAAAACGACGCCGACATGTCCACCACCGCCTCACGCGTCTCCAACTTCTTCTTGCCACCGTACTTCTGCGTTATCTCCTTCAGGAACGCATCGTACGCCCCCGCGTCAAGCGGCAACTCAACAGCCTGCCGCGTAATCCCGGCCATCAGAATCGCGTTGCTCAGTTCCACCTGTTTCACTCCGTCGTCGCCATCGGAAATCAACGGATCGTTCTTCAGAATGGCGTTGACGAAGTTCTGGGTGATGACGGCGTGGCTCTCGGGCTTGGCGCTCTTGTAGGGAATGTCGATGTCCCAGGCTTCAACCGTGGGAAAAACGGCCGGGTCCTTCTCGCGGATTTCACGGACACCGCGGCGCATACGGGCAAACGTCAGCTTGCCATGCTCGGCCACCAGTTTGCCGCGATCGCCGCAGATTTCCAGGCGATTGGTGCCGGGGGCCTCGCCGGTGGAGGTGACGAAGTGCCCGATGGCGCCGTTGTCGAACTCGAGGATGGCCGATGCCTCGTCCTCGGTCTCGATGGGGTGGGTCTTGCCGAGGAACGCGACGGCGGTGATCCGCCTGGGCATCATGCCGGCGATCCACTGGAGCAGGTCGAGGTTGTGCGGACACTGGTTCAGCAGGACGCCGCCGCCCTCGCCGGCCCAGGTTGCCCGCCAGCCGCCCGAGGCGTAGTAGGACCAGCCGCGGAACCAGTCGGTGACGAACCAGGAGATGCGGGTGATCTCGCCGAGGTCGCCGGCGGCCACGAGGTCGCGCATCTTCGAATAGAGATGCGTGGCCCGCTGCTGGAAGACCAGGGCGAACTTGAGCTGCGGCGACTTGGCGTGGGCCGCGATCGTCGCCCGGGCGTCGCCGATGGTGACGGCCAGCGGCTTCTCGCAGAGAATGTGGATGTTTTTGGCGAAGGCGGCGCGGCAGATTTCGCCGTGCTGGAAATGGGGCGTGGCGATGATGAGGGCGTCGACCGTGCCCGAGTCGATCATCTGCTGGTAGTGGCTGAACTGCCGGACGTTCTCCTGGCCGTATTTCGCCGTGCGCGCCGCCTCAGCATCGCATACGGCCGCCAGCACGGCGCCATCGACCGTGTTGAGATAGCCGATGTGGTGAGACCCCATGTTTCCGAGGCCCACGACACCCAATCGCACCTTTTCCATCTTTCGACTCCTGTCGCTCGCCGAAGACAACGGCTAAAGGAATAGACTTCGCGGGCCGGGATGTCAATGCGAATCCCGGTCCCATTCATGTTATCGGCCTTCTGGCCGGACGGTTTAGCGACTATGATCGGCGGATCGTCATGACAGATCATTTTTCTGAAAACCCGGAACAGACCCAGGAAAGCGCCGAGACCATCCACCAGCCATCGCCCGATGCGCTAGCCCGCATCCAGCAGCTTGCCGGCGACCTGATCTGCGAATTGCAGCAACAGGCGGACGGCGACCTTGTCGGCGAGATCGTCGAGACTGCGATCAAGCTGTTGCGCGACCAGACCAACCGGGGCGACATCAAGCTCATCGGCAAGGCCATCAAGGAGATCCGCTATTCGCTCAAGGTCTTCGCGCCCTACCGCGACACGCACAAGGTGAGCATCTTCGGCTCGGCCCGCACCGGCCCGGCCGACCCGGACTACATCCAGTGCGCCGGCTTCGCCCGCGATATCGTCGCCCGGGGCTGGATGGTCATCACCGGCGCCGGCGGCGGGATCATGGCGGCGGGCCATGACGGGGCCGGCCCGGAGCCCTCTTTCGGCCTGGCCATCCGCCTGCCGTTTGAACAGAAGGCGAACCCGACGATCGCCAACGACGAGAAACTCATCAACTTCAAATACTTTTTCACCCGCAAGCTGATGTTCGTGCGCTCGAGCAATGCCGTGGCGCTGTTCCCCGGCGGATTCGGCACGTTTGACGAAGGCTTCGAGGTGCTCACCCTCATCCAGACCGGCAAGAGCGTGCCGTTGCCCATCGTCTTCGTCGACCGCCCCGGCGGCGATTACTGGAAGGGCTGGCTGCAGCCGGCCATCGACATGCTGCTCAAACGCGGATTCATCAACAAAACAGACCTGGCGCTCTTCAAGATCACCGACAGCAACGAGGAGGCCATCCGCGAGATCACGCATTTCTACGACAACTACCACAGCGTCCGCACCGTCCGCGACGACCTGGTTGTCCGCCTCCAGCGGCCGCCCGGCGAGGCGCAACTCAAGGAAATGGACACGCGCTTCGCGGACATCGTTGGCAACGGCGGGTTTCGCGTCTCGCCCCCCCTGCCACTGGAATACGACGAGCCGGGACTGGCCCACCTGCCGCGGCTGGTGTTCAAGTTCAACCGCCGCGACCACGCGCGGCTGCGGATGCTGATCGACTTTCTTAATGATCTGTAGGCTGGACCCCCTCCGCGGAGGAAGATATGAATCTGGTGAATTTGCGCATCATCAATTTCGCCCACGAAGAAGACGGCGTGTTCACCCATGGCACCATATCGACACTCGATGGCTCGCCGAAAGTCTCTTGGACATTCGGCGAGGACGGCGGCGAGTTCACAACTCAACGGGACTTGGAAGACGAGGATCTTGATGCGCTGTGGGACGCCTTCAACGAGCCGGTCTTCCGGAAACATTTGGTAAGACACCCCGATGCCGAACTTGATTTTCGAACAAACCATCTTGTTGGCATCATTTTCAACATTCGTGGAGAAGCCGGCCGATTCACTTATCTGATCCCGGTGGGTGAGCGCGATCCCGTGTGGACATCCTGGCTTAGACGCATGGAAGCCACACAACATCCCGGTTGAATGCACTGCCGCTACAGGCGACTGTAGGCATGAACGGCGTGATGATAGGTGTTCACGGCAGCATATCGCGTCTTCCGGAACTTCATCGCTCCCACTTTATGCCGGGCCTCGAGGCAGCTTTCGATGGCCTTCACGGCGTTACGGTAAGCCTCGCGGAGCGTCTTTCCAGAGGCGATACATCCCGAAATGGCCGGCACCTGCGCAGTGAAATAACCATCCTCGTCCTGAAGATAGTCGATTTCGAATGCCTGATAACCCTTCATGGACAATACCCTAGCCATGCTCCGGTTTCGTGGCAAGTTGTCACTGGGTCATTGGTAATCAGTGCTCAACCGAACCGCATCCGCTGAAGCGGGCCCTACGAATCCTTCGCCCCGCCGGGGCGGAGAAGTAGCGTGAGACTCTCTTCCACGGGTTCCGCAACGCCCAGAGCGGCGCTGCTCCACCCGTGGCTATCCGTCCGCCCTTACGGGGCTCAAGGCGCGCACGTCCTGCACTCCACCAATTACCGATCACCGGCTCGCTCAGCCGACGGACACCACTTCGCCAACTCACAGACGTCGCACTTGGGCTTGCGAGCCTGGCAGGTCTTGCGGCCGTGATAGATCAACAGGTGGGACCAGAGCGTCCAGTCCTCACGAGGAATGACCTGCATCAGATCCTGTTCGATCTTCACCGGATCGCTGTGCTTGGTTAGCCCCAGCCGCCCGGAAATCCGGCCAACATGCGTATCCACCACGACCCCTTCGTTCTTGCCGAAGGCATTGCCCAGCACGACATTCGCCGTCTTGCGGCCGACGCCGGGGAGCGATGTCAGCCCGTCCATCTCGGCCGGCACCTGCCCGCCATGCTTCTCGACCAGCGCCGCCGCCATGCCGCGCAGGCTCCTGGCCTTGTTGCGGAAGAAGCCGGTGGATTGAATGTCCTTCTCCAGTTGCTCTTGCGGCACGCGAGCGAGATCGGCCGCGCTGTGATACTTGCGGAACAGATCCCTGGTCACGATGTTCACGCGGTCGTCCGTACACTGCGCCGAGAGAATCGTGGCGATCAGCAGTTCCAGCGGGTTAGTGTGGTTGAGACTGCATTTGGCGTCCGGATAGATGCGCTTGAGCACCGGCAGGATGATGCGGACGCGCTCGGTACGCTGCTGAATGGTTTTCGCGGTGACACCGGCCATGGCTAATACCACCTCGGGGTGATGGCGCTGCTGAAGACGACCACCAGAGAAAGCAGGACCAGTTGATAGAGCATCAGCCGCACACTCTCACGCTGGTGCCGGATGAAGCGCTCGCAGATGACGTTGGCCTTGTCGGGGTCGTCGGCGTTCTCGATGAAGTCTTCGCGGGCCTTCCACGCTTTGGGCCAGACCACATAGCGGTCGACCACCAGCATGATCGCCGAGCCGACGAAGAAGCTGCATCGGGCGATTCCGGACAGCCGGTTGTGCCAACTCTCGCTGATGACGAACCACTGGCAGACAAGCATCAACAGCACGACGGCGGCGCAACACAGTTGAATGAAACCAATGTGGCGAATCAGCGAGCCGACGATCGTCCCGGCCAGCAGGCCGGCGTGGTCGTGATCGACATTGACGGAAAGTACCCGCGGCAGCGTGGGGTCTTCCTCTTTGACAACCGTGAAAATTACCGGCCAGGCGACGGCGATGAAGACCAGGCCCCCGAACCATATGGTCAGGGCCAGCCAGTAGATCGACTGCACAATTTGAAACGCGGTCATGGAGACCAGATGTTACGGCCAGACGCGGCGGATGTCACTTGCCGTGCGTCAATCCGGCCGCCGCCTGCTGGATATCCTCGGGAGCCGATTTCAAATCAGCGAGCGTGCGGTCGGGCGACGCGCCGTCCTGTATCCACCAGCCGATGATCTTGACCACATCGGCGGGTAGCGCGGGTTTGCCCTCGGGAGGCATGTGATCCTCGTCATCGCTTGTAAGTATGATCCGGCGGTAGAGGTCGCTGGCGACGAGGTTCCCTGGTCTGATGACCGGGCCAGTCTTGCCACCCTTGAGCAGAGCGTCAAGGCTATCCAGGCGCAGACCGGCCTTGACCTTCACCGGTCCATGACACAAAACACAATGTTCCTCCAGGGCCGGGGCAATGAGGACAGAGTACACGGCGGGTGGACCCGAAGGGCGTGTCTCGCCGGCCGGTTTGGACGGACTGGCGGACTTCTTGTGCAACTGGATGCCGAGCCGGCTTCGGAGCGACGACGGGAGATATTCGGTCAGGTAGTCTTCGCCGTGAGTGAGCGAGCCGCCGAAATGGGATGCGACCAACACGCCGCCAACCGTGCCGGCAAGCAACAGCCAATAGAGCCCGCCCAGCAGTTGGCGGCCGGGCGCATAGCAGCGCAGGGTCCAGCAGACCATGGTGAGGATGGCGACAGCGATGCCCGTCCACATGTGCCATTTCAGCAGCGAGGTAACCTCGTAGCCATCGGCCGATGCCAAGATGTAGCCATGGGTGGCCGCTCCCACGGCCGTCAGAGCGCCGATGCCGAGGACCATACCGGCCGCACGCTTCAGATGCTCGAATCGTTTGAGAATGCCCATGGCCTCAAACAACAGAACCAGCGGCACAAGCGACACTGGCAGGTGGACGATCAGTGGATGACATCGCCCCAGCAGGCGCAGGATGTCCCCTTTCGTCCGGCCCGCCGGCGGGAAGAACCCGACGGCCACGAGCAATCCGGCCGCCGAAACAAGCGTCAGAGCCAGCACCAACGTGCGGCACCACGTGGGGCGAGGCGACTCCGGTGGGTGCGGGAGAATTTGTGGGGCATCGGTGTCCATGGTGTTGGGGGGCGGCCAAACGCCTCCGATCATCCGGCACGTGACATCACGCTTTGGAGAGCATGAGCCATAAGGGCCGCGCGCGTGCAGCCGTTGTTGCGGGCGAACTAAGCAGCGTGATAGACATAGATGTCACCATCCTCAAACCCCCGCCTCATACCCCACGACTGCGATCTTGTACCGGTCGGCCAGTTCCAGCACCTTGGGTTTCTCGAGTATCAGCGTCTTGCCGGGTTCGAGCACGATGCAGCCGGCGCCGGCATCGTGCAGCCTCTCGACCGTCTGGGCACCGATCACCGGCACATCGACGCGCATGTCGCGCCGGGTGTTGGACACTTTGATGACCGTCCACCCTTTCACCTTGCAGAGTTGTCCGGCCCGCTCGATCATGGCGTTGGTGCCTTCGAGGGCCTCGACCGCGATGACGTCGCGCTGATAGACCGCGATGGCCTGGCCAACATCCATGCGGCTCAGCGCCGAACAGAGCTCCCAGCCGAAGGCAATGTCGAGTTGCTGTTGTTCGGTCGGCTGGCGGCGGGTCATGACGCCCGGCAAGGCCAGATGTTCCTGACAGTAGGTTGTTGAGTCGATCAATTGAACACCCGAGGAAAAGAGCTCATCGGCGATGGCCTTGAGCATGGTGTACGGACGCTTGTCCCGCCGCATACGCCGCAGCCAGAGGCTGAGCGTGCGGAGATCGGGGATGAAGCGCAGGAATCGCCACGGATCGTACATGTGGGTCTTGCGGACACGCCCGACCATGATCGCCTGCGAGCAGCCCTCGCGCCGCAGCAGGCGGATCCACTGACCCATGCGCACGACGCCCACCCAGTGAAAGACGTCGCACTCGACCTGGAGCCGCGGCGAAGCGCAGCCATGCAGCGCTGCGCAGATCACCCGCCGGCCCGCCGCCTTGGCGCCGCGGGCCACGAGCATGGGAAAGATCCCTTCGCCTGCGATAAGACCTAGTGGTTCCACGAGTGATGATATTAGCGAAAGACCGTCCGGTCGCGAACAAAACGGCTAGTCAAATACCGATTTCCGGGTCGTTGGTTTGGTGGTCTTGAGGTCGGGCTTGTCCGGGGGCGTGTCGAAGATGTTGGGCCTGATCTTGTGATTCGGCTCGACCTGAGGCGGATCGGGATTCTGAACGGCTACGTGCGGGTCAGAGGTTTTCGTCGTTGGCACGGTCGGCACGACCGTGACCTTGGGGCCGGGATCGACCGGCACCTTGGGTTGCGACGGCGTAACCGGCGACGGCTTGGGGATGGACTCGACCCGCTGCTGCTCAGTCTTCGCCTGCTGCTGCGCAAGCTGCGCCTGGCGGATTTCATCATTCATTTCCTTGCTCAGCGGGTGTCCCGCCGCCATGCGGATCATCTCCGTGTACCGGTCGATTCCCTCGCGATATCTGCCGACAAGCACCAGAATGTCGGCCTCCGCCCTGAGCACCAGCAACTTGGTCCGGTTCTGGTCTTCCCACGGGTCGACCACCATCGCCCCCGCCCGGTCGGTGGCCGTTTGCGTGTCCTTGATGAGTTTGCGGATGTCGGGATCGCGAATCACCTGGCCGTTGACCATCCTCAGAAACTCGTGGTACTTCTCGATGCCCTTGTCCGCCCGGCCGGCGTCAACCAGGACGTCACCCTGCGCCTTGAGAATCTCCAGATGCGTGCGATTTTCCTGAGTCCAGGTAGGGCGCGACCCCCGGTTCATAAAGATGGCATACGCAGCGGCCACCAGTGCCAGTAAAGACAGCGCTGTCGGCAACATTCCGGCCGACCTGCGTGCCTGGGCGGCAGCGGCGGCCACCTGGGCTGGCGACGGCTTGGGCGCGGAGAACTCACGGTCGCCGATGACCGAGAGCGGTTCCCACTTGGCCGGCATCTTCGACTTTGATTCCTCCTCGTCGTCCAGGTGCTTCTCCGGTTCGCGGATTCTGACCAGATCGTCGAGGTTCTGTGAAGAAAGCGTGGGTGCCGCCACTGCGGCCCCCGTGGCCGCCCACTGCGGTTTGAGGTCCAGGCCGGCTTCGGAAAAGAACGAACCGTCCGGGGGGGGAAAG
>JBEKVL010000230.1:0-8479 GCA_049514055.1 Tepidisphaeraceae bacterium
TGCGCCACAAAGGGGGTGTGCCCATTTTACCGGGAACGTGGTGCTGGTCACGAACCGTCATCCTGAGTGTACTCGCGAAGGATCTGGCTATGAAGTCCAAGGCCAGATGCTTCGCGAGTACGCTCAGCATGACAACCGTTGCGGTGCAAACAATTTACGACTTGCCCGGATTTCTGGGTACACCCCCACAAAGGCGGCAGTCCGAATTAACTGGAATCCATCATGCCCGCGAGGTAGATTTGTGCCATGAGCACCAGAACCGAGGAACTCATCCGCATCTGCGAAGCGCTGCCCGACGACAAGCGCGACCAAGTCGCCGATTTCGCGAGATTCCTTCTCGATCGACAGGGGGACGAACGCTGGGAACGTATCATCGCCGACCCGAAACCGCGGCCAAAACTTGAAGCATTCATGGAAGCGTCGCGAGCCGAAGGTGGGGAAGAGCCTCTCGATCTGGATCGAATGTGATCTCAACCACCCGCCCGAGTTTTTGGCGCGCCTTCCATCAACTGGACCCGGCCGCGCGCCGCCGCCCGGGAGACCTACCGCATCTTCGCCGAAAATCCCGCACATCCGTCGCTTCGTTTCAACAAACTCCGTGGATACGACAACTTCTGGTCCGTCCGCATTGGCGCACACTACCGCGCCGTCGGCGAACGCACGGGCGAGAAGATCGCCTGGGCCCGGATCGGTTCACACAACAACTTCGACAAGCTCTTCGGCTGAACCAATGAAGAATGGCCCCCCGCCGACCGTTCGGCGATCGCGGCCTTGGCCCGGAAATTTCTCGACGCCAAAGGCGTCAATTCAGCAAGGCGGGTTTTGCTCGGCGGCGATGTGTACGCTATGATGAATGTTTAGTGGCCCTTGCTTGGAGGCTGATGATGACAACCACCATCGAAGCCGTGTACGAAGGAGGGGTTTTCCGCCCCACCCGGAAACTCGCATTGCTGGAAGGGACGCATGTGGACGTGTTTATTCCGCAGGCCGTCCAGCCGCGCGATCCCAAAGCCGTGGCGGCCAAGTTGTCCCAGATTGCCGCCAAGGCGCCGCGCCGCGGCCAGAGCGAAGCGACCAGCCGGGACCACGACCAGGTTCTCTACGGCGGGAAACAACATCCATGATCTTCGTCGATACCGGCGCCTGGTACGCCAGCGCGGTGCCCGACGATGACGATCATCCGGCCGCGCGGAATTGGCTGGACGGCAACACCTTGCCGCTGCTGACCACTGATTACGTCATTGACGAAACGCTGACCCTTCCAAGATGCGGGGATACCCTGCTCAGTCGCTGGAATTGGGAGAGACGCTGTTTGCCGGCGAACTTGCGGACATTGTCCTGATCACCGAGGACGACATTCAGCAGGCCTGGCGCACGTTCCGGCAGTTTCGCGACGAGGAGTGGAGTTTCACGGATTGCACCAGCAAAGCGATCATGGAGAGGCTGGGCATCACGCGGGCTTTCGCTTTCGACCATCATTTCCGGCAATTCGGCGCGGTTATCGTTGTTCCGTGATCTTATATCTCAAATCCCTTCCGATATTTCTTGCGGATCAGGGCCTCGGCTTCAGGGACGTTGGTGGCCTTCATGTTCACGGCGTCCCACTCGACGCGCTTTTGCAGGCGCACGGCGAGGTTGCCGACGAGCATGGCTTCGGTGTAGGGGCCGGAATAGGCGAAACCGGCCAGCGACTTCTCGGGCTTGTGGTCCTTGCAGGCCTGGATCCACTCCTGGCGGTGGCCGATCGAACGGGGCAGGGTCTTGGGCGGTAGTTCGAATTCTTTGCGACGGGCGGCGGGGAAGAGGCGGGGCTGGCCGGCCCAGCCGCCGCAGACCATGGTGCCCTTCTCGCCGACGAACATGATGCCGTTGTCGGCGAGCTTGTACTCGCCTTCGACATCCTTGGGCGTGACGGGCATTTTGCCGCCGTCGTACCAGATCATCTTGACGGCCGGGCGCGGACCTTGGGCCGCGAATTCGTAGGTGATGATCTGCCAGGCTGGAAAGCTCTCCCTGCCGAGCGGGCCGGTCTGGGCCTCGGCGGCGACCGGCGCGCCCAGGTCCAGGGCGAAGAACGCGGGGTCCATGTTGTGGATGGCCATGTCGCCGAGCGCCCCGGTGCCGAAATCGAACCAGCCGCGCCAGTCGTGGGGGTGATAGGCCGAGTGGTACGGCCGCTCGGGTGCAGCGCCGAGAAAGAGATCCCAATCGAGAGTCGGCGGCACGGGCATGGCTTCAGCCGGCCGCTCCACCGGCTGCGGCCACCATTTGTGACCCGGCGTGCCCGGTCGATCCGTCCAGCAGTGGATTTCCTTGACGATGCCGATGGCGCCGGCATCGAGCCATTCCTTGATCTGGCGGAGGCCCTCGCCGGCGTGGCCGTTGTTGCCCATCTGGGTCACCAGGCCGGCTTCTTTGGCGACCCTGGTCATGACTCTGGCCTCTTCGATGGTGTGGGCCATGGGTTTCTCGACGTAGACATGCTTGCCCGCGCGGAGGGCCGCCAGCGAGATGGGGGCGTGCATGTGGTCGGGCGTGGCGCACATGATGGCGTCGAAGGTTTTGGCCGCCTTGTCGAGCATGACGCGGTAGTCGGTGAAGCGCACGGCCTTGGGGTATTTGCCGAACGTGCCGGCCGCTTTCCTGGAGTCGATATCGCAGAGGGCAACGATGTTCTCGGTCGCCATTTCGGCCAGATCGCCAGCGCCCTGGCCGCCGATG
Source organism: Tepidisphaeraceae bacterium (assembly GCA_049514055.1). Classification (GTDB taxonomy): domain Bacteria; phylum Planctomycetota; class Phycisphaerae; order Tepidisphaerales; family Tepidisphaeraceae; genus JANYKD01. Next base: position 2,722 of record JBEKVL010000230.1, read on the forward strand.
CCGATGCCGGCGATGTTTAACTTCTCGCTGGGCGGGGTCTGGCCCTGGCCGAGGACGTGGCGCGGAATGATCTGCAGACCGGACACGCACGCGGCCGCGGCGGAGACCTTGAGGAACTGGCGACGATTCATGAAACGCTCCCTGGGTTGTTGAGACACTGGATATACGCCGGAAGGGCGGCGATGTGGTTGTCCTGGCAAGATCGGCGCGGGTGTCTCCGGCCGCTCGCAAAGGCGGCCGCGGATGGCCTCGCTCCCGGGTGCAACCAGAAATCCGGGCAAGCTGTAAATTGTTTCCACTGCGACAGTTGCCATTCTGCGTGCTCGCGAAACATCCGGCTTCGGAGTCCAAGGCCAGATTCTTCACGAGTACGTTCAGGATGACCATGCCGACATCTTTCGTTGTATGCGGGTGGGCCAAAGGCCCGTGACGACTCGGGATAACGGTTTGCGGTTTCGATGAGGGGTCCGGAAGAATTGGCACACCCCTCGCTTCCGGCGGACCATTTTTCGTTTGCCTCCGCCCGACTCGTGAGCAACAATAATGGAACACCAAGACAAAGGCAGGCCCCATGTTCAATCGTTTCGTCGATACGCTCGAAACCCGTCAACTCCTCTCAGGCGACTGCGCTCTCGTTCCCGACGCCCCGGCCGCCGGTAAGTCCGTGGTGCCCGCCGTCCTGGCGTCCCCGCGGCTGGTCAGTTCCAGCGCGTACCTCGGTACCTACTCCGGCAAGGTCATCGTCACCTCGCCGCCGATCATCCCGTCCTTTTCGGCCACGCTGGTCATCAAGTCGATCTCGGCGACAAACGTCGTCACCGGAACCATGTCGTTTCCGTCCCTGGGCTACAAGAACCTGCCCTTCAGCGTCAAGAGCAGGCTCGACCCCAAGACCGGCAAATTCACCATCTACTATTCCAAGGCCGGCACCACCTCCGGCAGCGGCTCGATCACTCTCACGGGCACGGCAAACACGAAGACCAAGCTCGTCACCGGGAACTTCACCGGGCACGTCATCTACCACGGCCTGCCGGTCTCGGGCTACGGCACCTTCAAGTTCACCAAGACCGCCTGAGTAGTCAGTAGTCCGTGGTCCGTGGTCAGAAGCGAGAAAGCATCCCGTGCCAGCAGAACCCGCGGGCGAGTTTGTGCCACTGACCACGGACTACGGACCACGGAATACTGACTGCTCTTGCATTCCCGCCCAAATCGCGTAAGTTTTCCGGTATAGAACTGTTTTTCGCCGCCAGCCCCCATGGCCTGCGGCTCGGATGGCCATCGATGAAAACGACCAAGCGCTAGTTCCGCCCGCGACCCAAGCCACAAGAGCGGCTTGATTCACGGACGGAACCGCCCAAGGTTGGCGTCGGTGGTATTTTTTTTTCACTCGCAGGAGTGCCCATGTCCGTCAACGTAGCCGTCGTCGGTGTCACTGGTGCTGTCGGCCAGGAATTCCTGAATGTTCTTGCCGAACGCAGTTTCCCCATCAAGAACCTCAAGCTCCTCGCCTCCATCCGCTCGGCCGGTAAGAAGATCGACTTCAAGGGCACGACGTACACCGTCGAAGAACTGACCGGGGACTCCTTCAAGGGCGTCGATATCGCCCTGTTCTCGGCCGGCGGCTCGATCTCCAGGGAATTCGGCCCCATCGCCGTCGAGGCCGGGGCCATCGTCGTCGACAACTCTTCCGCCTTCCGCATGAAGGATGGCATTCCCCTGGTCGTGCCCGAGGTCAACCCCGAGGCCATCAAGAAGCACGCCGGGCTCATCGCCAACCCCAACTGTTCGACCATCATCATGAACGTGCCGGTCTGGCCGCTGTACAAGGCCAACCGCGTCCGCCGCGTGATCGTCAGCACGTATCAGGCCGTCTCCGGCGCCGGCGCCTGGGGCCTGTGGGAACTGGAAGAGCAGATCAAGGCATATGCCAATGGCCAGCCGATCCAGAAGAACAAATTCCCCCACCAGATCGTCAACAACCTGTTCTCCCACAACTCGAAAGTCGCCGAAAACGGTTACAACGAGGAAGAGAACAAGATGGTCAACGAGACCCGCAAGATCTTCGGCGACCCGAAGATCATGGTGGCGGCCACCTGCGTGCGCGTGCCCGTGCCGCGGGCCCACAGCGAGTCGATCAACCTCGAGTTCGAGAAGCCCATGACCCCGGCCCAGGTTCGCGAGATTCTCAGGAAGGCGCCCGGGGTCCGGATCGTCGATGACCCGGCCGCCAACCACTTCCCCATGCCCCTGGAAGCGTCGGGGCAGGATCTGGTGCTGGTCGGCCGCATCCGCCAGGACATCAGCCGCGACGACGGCCGGGGGATCGAGATCTTCGTCTCCGGCGATCAGATCCGCAAAGGCGCGGCGACGAATGCGATTCAGATTGCGGAGAGACTGGTGTAGTCACTCCGCAAACAGCAGGTCACCAAACCGCTCCGGCGTGTGCGCGGTGGGAGTCAGCGTCGGGTTCCAGGCCAGGAAGACATCGCCGGCGCGGTCGTTGCGGTAGAGGTTCAGCCGCCAGCGCGTGCCCGCTTTGGGCTTCGCTTCGCACAGGGCCGCGAGCGGGATCCGCCACTCCGCACGCCAGATCTTCGCCTTTTCGTCGATCTTCACGGCCGACTGGAACTTGCTGTCCCAGTCGAAATCCCGCTTCGGCAAATCCAGGGTCAGATCCAGCCGCTCGTTGGTCGGCGACACTTCAAATTCCGTGTAGTGCCGGATGTTCTTGAGGTCCGAGCCGATGAACGCCTCGACCACATCCTTATCCCACAGCCCGATCCGCTCCTTCGGCGAGACCGGCTCGAACACGGTCAACTTCGTGTACGGACACTCGTAGCCGAGGTAGAGATACTCGGCCGACCAGAGGCAGCGGACGGCCGTGGAAAGTTCCGGCCGGGCGGCCGACTCCTTCAGCGAAAGCTCCATCCGCACCGGCGCGGCCTTCTGCCACACGGGCTTGGTCAGATCGCCATCCAGCTCGAAGTCCTTCTCGATCCGCCCGGCCTTCAGCACCGGCGCGGGCATCGAACGTGCGAGCAGTTTGCGGGCGTTGTCGAAATAGATCTTTCGCAGCACGGATGACGGCAAGCCGATGGCGCTGATGGTCCAGTCGCCCTGGATCGGCGTCATGTGGGCCCAGTCGCGATCATTGGTTTCCAGCCAGCGCCACTCCTTGGCATAGAACGTCTCGGCGTCGGCATCGGTCGGAGGCGGTTCGTTGCCGCTGGAGCCGAGGATCAGCCGGTTGTACACCATGAAGTCGGTGCCGAAGAGGATGCGGTCCTGGTGCTTGATGAAGAGCTGGCGGACCTGGGCTGGATCGTGCCGGCCGAGTTCGGGGATGCGGGCGGCCAGATCGACCATCATGTTCGGGTATTTCGTCAATGAGGCATCCACCCAGTCCAGTTCCTCGGGGTTGTTGCCGAAATGAACACATACAAACGTAGTCTCCGGATGCCGCGCCACCACGCGATTCAGCGCCTCCAGCACATCCTTCCACGCGGGGTATCTGGCCGCATCGCCGAACCACCAGTCGCGGTGGTCTTTGAGTTCCTTCCAGCGCTCGTTCTTGTCATCGAAAGGCAACCAGAACGCCTTGGGATCGGCCACATGGATCGACACCGGCATGTTCAGTTCGCCGCAGCGTTTCCAGACCGGATCGAGCTTCGGGTCATCGACCTTGATGAGCTTCCCCTGCCCATCGCGCAGGAACAGCCCCAGACGCTTGAACTCCTTGAGCCCGGCCGACCCCAGCCGATGCCCCTCCTCGATCTGTTTGACCGCCCGCTCCGAAAAGTCCGGCCCGTCCCAGCCGCGATAGTCCAGGATCATGTAGTGCAGGAACCGCCCCGGATACAGTTGATCGGTCAACTGCTTGCCCCGTTCAAACGCGGACGGCTCGCCGTTGGCGCCGCGCGTGACCGTGCCCGTGCCGAGGTTGACCGCGATCCCCAGCCCGACCGCATCCATGATCTTCACCGCCCGCGCCAGCCGCTCCGGGGTCATCTCGACGTGCTGGTGCATGTCGATGAGCCGGTGTTCCGCCCGCCAGCCATCCGCCTCTTTCCGCACGGCCGCCAGATCCTCCTGGGCCAGAGCCCCTGCCGCAGCCACCAGCCACCCTGCCACCGCCAATGCCAGCCTCGTAGTACGCATGATGTGTTTCCCTTTCGCCCGATAGCTTATCCTCGACCCCCCTGTTCCCGCCAGCACATGTTCCGGCTCGGGAGATCAGGCGTGCAGACAACCACAAAGGAACCTGCGTCAGAGACTACGCGGTGAAGCGAGGAGGCGGATTGTGGCCACGTTTTGATATTAGACACTGCGGCTACGGGTTCAGGAACGTACCTTTTCGCAGGTCCTCATATGCATGCTGGAGTTGTTCCTGGGTGTTCATGACGATGGGCCCGTACCAGGCGACGGGTTCCTGGAGCGGCTTGCCGGAAACCAGGAGGAAACGGATGCCATCCGGGCCGGCTTGGACGGCGACCTCGTCGCCGCGATCGAAGAGAACGAGCGAGCGGTTCTCCGCCTCGGTTGGTGGCGTGGTGTCGGCCCAGCCGACACCTTCGGTGGGGACGGCCAGCGGGCCGGATGCGTTGCAGAATTTCCCGGAGCCGGCGAAGACGTAGGCAAAGGCGTGGCGGCTGGTCTCGACGGGGAGGGTTTTACGCTTGCCGGGCGGGACCGACACGTCAAGATAAGTCGCTTCGGCGGCGATGCCTTCGACCGGGCCGGTCTTTCCCCAGAAACTGCCGGCCACAACCCGGGCGCGGGTGCCGTCATCGTCGATGATCTCGGGAACCTCGGCCGCCTTGATTTCCTGGTAGCGGGGCGCCGTCATCTTGAGCGCGGCCGGGAGATTGGCCCAGAGCTGGAAGCCGTGCATCCGGCCATCGACGTCGCCCTTGGGCATTTCCTGGTGGATGATCCCGCGGCCGGCCGTCATCCATTGGATGTCGCCGGCGCCGATCGCGCCGCGGTTGCCCATGCTGTCGCCGTGCTCGACGGTCCCGGCCAGGACATAGGTGATGGTGTCGATGCCGCGGTGAGGATGCCAGGGAAACCCGGCCAGATAGTCCTCGGGAATGTCATTGCGGAAGTCGTCGAGGAGGAGGAAGGGGTCGAAGTCGGAGGTGTTGCCAAAGCCGAACGCGCGGCGCAGGTGGACACCGGCGCCTTCGAGTGTGGGCTTGGCCTTGATGAGCCGCTGAATGGGTCGAAGGGACATGTGGACCTCGGGTCTATAGGTCAATACGCTTTGGATGCGGCAGCCGCGTGGCTGCACGTACTACATGGATATGGTAGGCAGGACAGGCTATCCACGCGACTTGGCTCAAACGTCTCGACGCCAGAGGTCCATGGCCAATACGACGCATCCCCCGACGAAACCAATACCCGCAAGCAACCCGAACATCCACCCCGGCACGTCGTGCTCAAACGACGCCAGGAAGACGACGCCCACCCCGGCGACCATTCCGATCAAGGGAGCCAGCAGTGTGGGCATGCGACGATCCCCGGCAAGCATGGCGATGATGTGCAGCAAGCCATGCAACATGTTGCTGCCAAGCTTACCAGTCCCAAGGATTGGATGGAAACGCCGCCAGCTATGGAACGGCCAGGAGCGAGCGATTCGGGCGTGCCCAGAAATCCGGGCAAGTCGTAAACTGTTTGCACCGCAACAGTTGTCATGCTGAGCGTACTCGCGAAGCATCTGGCCTTGGACCTCATAGCCAGATCCTTCGCGAGTACGCTC
>JBEKVL010000231.1:0-12201 GCA_049514055.1 Tepidisphaeraceae bacterium
GGCCCCGGCACCGGCCGGTTCTGCTTCGGCGATGCCCGCGCCGTCGTCTTCGCCGGCTTTACCGGCCCCGTGATCGCCATCGGCCCGGTCACGCTCGAAAAGCTCGATAGCCCCTTTGCCACGCTCGTCGTCGTCCCCGCCAACCCTGCTCAGACCATCGCCGAGGCCGACAAACTGCTCATTTGCGCCATCGGCCGCTGCGACAACGTCGGCCTGCAATGGGACGCCAAGCGCCAGACGACGGGAATCCGTTGGGGCAACGGAGCCGCGCGTATCGAGCCGGTGAAAGCCACGCTCAAACTCGCTTCCACCGGCACCTGCACCCTGACTTCTCTGGATTCATCCGGCCAGCCCAAGGGCACCGGTACTCGCGTTCCCACCGCCGCCGGCTCCGTCACGATCATCCTCTCCGGTGACAGTCCGTGGTACGTTGTTGAGCGCAAGTAGCCATTTGGGAGTGCGGCTCGACGTCGCTTTTCGAGAGGCGTCCTGGCGTCGTTTGTCGTCCGAATCAGAGCATAACGGCAACGAACGATGCTGATTTGCCGCCGCGAAACGTCATCAGTGTGATAGCCGGTGTTGCCCCGCCGATGGGAAAGCGGCGTCGAGCCGCCGCACTCCAAAATGGGCGGTTTGCGTATGGGGAGGTCGTTGAACTGCGGGTATGATCTGCGTTCCAGCCCGGCGCGGTGTCCGGAGTGCGGGATGGAACGCGACGGGAATGGCGAAACTCGAATGACGAGGGAATGTTGAAGCACGAATGACCCTTTGGAGCGGTGGCTTGACACCGCTTTGGTTTCGAGAATCGGACGAGCAGCGACGCCAACTGACGTTCGAACGAAAGCGGGGTCGTGCCCCCGCACCCCAAAAAATGCGCCGATTTGTGTGGAACCATGCCCACTCGCAGCGCATACTACATTACATGAGGACAACCACTCGGCCACCCCGAGATGTCCAAGGGACGAGGAACCCGACTTGCTCGTCGGACGTTCGATCCCGTCTGAACCCTGAACCCCGACGCCTGAACCCTCATGCTTGCCCTCTGAACTCTCCCCCGCGATCCAAAGGAGGTGACCCGGAATAACACCACCACAATACTCTCGTTGGCAGGTTGTTCGTGACTGTTCCGGAAACATGCCGGAAGCGAGACGGCAAAGCGAGAACGAAGCGGCAGCCAGGACTCGACTGGCAAACTGCAATTATTCCATTCATCATATTCGCAGCACAGTTGAAACCCCACGCTTCCCGCTCGATCTCGACCAGCCCGCCAAGCCTCCGGCCAGACAAGGAGGCAACCATGTCGAGCGCAACATCCCCCGGTCTTCGGACCTGGCTTATCTGGATCATCGACCACAACCCCTGCTTCATCCTGAGCGGGTTGTCGATGCTCTTCGGCTGTCATCTGCTCAATCTCGCCCTGTACACCCCGGCCGGGGACACGCACAAGCTCCTCGGCCTGCTCGCTGTCGTCAATGTTTACGAACTGCTGCTGGTCGCCATCGGCCTGGTGTTGATCCGCAAACCCGTCTTCGTGCGGGATGGCCGGATTCTGCTGGGACTGGAAGCGATGTTCCTCTGCGATGTCACCTTCACCAGCGGGATCATCGCCACTGTCGATCCGCGTTGGGGCTTCGGCATTGCTGCCGTGCTGCTGGCGCTGGCCGGGCTCAAACTGGCCCTCATCCTTCGGGTGCTGGATGCTCCGATTGCCTGGCGCACTTGGGCGTTCTTCATGCTCCAACTGTCGGCCGTGCTCTGCTTCGCGGGTGTCTTCAAGGTCATCGCCGTCCCGCGCCATGGGCGGCTGCCCGAAGGCGTGGTCTACGCCGGCTGGTGGATGGCCGGCCTGCTCCCAGCCGTGGGTATGGCCCTGCGCAGCCTGCCCACACGTAAACCGGCCGCCCCGTCGTCCGAGATGGGCCTGATCCGCCTGTTCCTGATTCTGCCGTTCATCTCGCTGCTGGTCCACCTCTACAGCGGCGGCTGGGTCTACTCCGTCCCGTTCCGCGCGGCCTGTGTCGCTCCGGTATTGCTCGGTGTGGCATTCGCGGTTCCGGCCCTCGGCCGGCAGTCGCTTGTCGTCGCCCAGTTTGCCCTGGCTACCCTCGCGATCTGCTTCACCACGGGCTACAGCCATACGCTGATCTTCCACGCGTATGGTCTGACCTTTACCCCGATGAGCCTGACCATCGCCGGCGCCCTGGCGGTCGCCATCCACGCCATATGGCTCAGCCGCAGTCTGCTGGCCGCAATGTTCGTCCTGGTCTGCTCATTGACCTCGCTGATTTGCCAGAACCTCGCCCTGATCTGGGCAACCCTGGTGACCTTGGCCCGGTGGACCTGGAGCCTGATGCCCCGCACAGTCGGCCAATGCGGTACGGTGGCCGTCGTTGCCTCGTTCCTGCTGCTGGGTGTTGGACTGTGGATCAGTTCCCGGCGCAGCGAAGGGGGAAAAGAGGAGGTGATCGTTCCGGAAACGACGCCGGAAGGACCGTAAAGAATGGTTGCAGTGATCGCCGTGGTGTGATCTCCGTGGCGTGTTGATTGGGTGGCATGGGCAAGTTACCTTTGCCCATCCCACCCCGAGTTCGAGTGCCTGAAATCGGGAACCTGTTCCGGTCGTGTGCCTGACCGGAGACCATCTCAAGACATCGACATCAAAACACCGGCACCATCTCAACATCTCCGCCAAACTCTGTTACCATGGGCGCGTCTTGGCGGTCTGTCTCCGGTGACTCATGGCTGCATCGCGTCCACCCATCCTCAGGCTCATGCTCGTCGCCCTGCCGCTGGCCGCGGTGGTCATTGGCTTATTGTATGCCCTTGACCAATGGCAGCGACGGCACCAGCCGGTGCCCCTGGCCACGCGCCCGGCGACCGCTCCGGCGACGCGCATCGCCGTGGCCGCCACGAGGCCCAAACCGCCCGGGGACTTCATCGACCTCGTTCTCCTCCAGTACCCCGATCTTCCCACCACCCGGCCGCTCGACATCAATCTCGATCTTTCCGAGGCCGGTCACGTTCTCATCGACGATCCCATCTTCATGGATCCCTCCGGCACGCTCTGGATCACGCGCGCCGACGGCCGCACTCCCGAGGAAGTCACCGAGAACCCCGGCCCGGTCAACTTCGTCAACCGTCCCGTCGCCTTTGCCCACTGGTATCGCGATATCCGCAGCGGACACTGGAAAGCATCACTCGTAGTCCCAGGCCGCCGGGGAGACGGATTCGAGCTGATCGACGAGAACGGCCCGCGGATTCTCGGCGTCGGCACTGACTACGACTGGGCACGCGGCTTCTCGCTCCAGGACGGCCACCTCGGCGCCCCAACGCGCGACGGGCTGGCCATCTTCACCATTCCCCGCAAGGGTATGATCGGCGAATCACGCAGCCCCAGTCTGCTCGACAAGCCCGGCCGCCATGCGCCCGTGGAATACTGCTTCTTCCAGAAATCCCTCATCGCCTGGATACCTCCGGCCGGGGGGGCCGCCGATCAACCCGGCAGCACGGGCGCGGTTCGCTGGCTCGATGAGTCGTGGCTGAAACTCGCCGGCGACGACTGGCCGGCCGGCATCCTCCAGATCATCCCCATGGAAGACAGCGTCATGCTGCTGGTGGCAACGGATGGCAACACCGGCAAACTCGCGGTCGTCTCCATGGAGAAGGCGGACATCACCGAAGAGCAGATGATCCATCTGATCGCCGAACTGTCCGATGTGGACCCGCAGAAGCGGTACAAGGCGTACGAGCAGCTCTCGAAGTATCGCGCCACGCTCTGGCCGATCGCCGAACGCGTGATGGATGCGGTTCCCCCGGAGGCGCAGTCCCGGCTCAAGTCGCTACTGAAAGCCCGGATCACGCCGCTGATGGGCTACTGCGAACCTGTCGGCAACCAACTCGAATTCGTCGCGCGCTATTCCGGCCCACGGGCACGGGCACCTGGATCGTCTCCGACGAAGTGACCGGCCCGCGCATTCACCTCGGCCGCAGCGCCTGGCTGCATCTCATGCCCAAATCCGAGCGGGCATACACGGACTTCATCGGTGTCGATCGCCAGAGCCGCTATCTCTTCCGCCGCCCAGGCTCGGCCATGCCCACGCTGATCATCGATCCGCGCCTGCCCGACCGCCGCCCGCGATTGCCCGTGTGGCAACAGTCCTTCGCCGCCGTCGGCTGGAGCCGCAAGGGCTACCCGGCCATTCAGCTCGAAAAGAACCACCTCATCTTCGCCACCGGCGAATGGGAACTGATGGACGAGAAGACGGACACCTTCTTCTCCGACCCCAAGGACATCCCGCCCATCGCCACCACCCGCCCGTCCGACCTCGGCCCTCCGCTCTTGGCCGACCATGACGGCAATCTCTACTACGATGGAAAACAGAAGATGCTAATTGTAGATAAACATGGCATCCACACGGAATGGCTCCTCCCCGACCGCGCCACCGGCTCGGCCGATCCGCAACTGGTCGAGACCGAGCTCGGCAGGTTCTTCCTCTTCAACGAGCCCGGCCGCCTGCTCCGCCTCCGCCGCACCCCGGCCGGCCCCGACCCGTTCAAACTCGAAGCCACCTTCTCCCGCAACATCCCCAACGTCTCGAAACTCACCCGCATGTGGGTCGACCCCAAGGGCCGTATCGCCATGATCTGGGACGAAAAGAACCTCGCCATCGCCTTCCCCCAGGGTTTTATCCCCATGGAAACCCGCCACCTGATCCCGGCCGAAGTGCTGGATCAGATGTCGGAGGACAAGGAATAACCGCCATAGGGCGCGCCCCTCATTGGTGGCACGGGCTTCCAGCAACCTCCAACCCCTCTTCGTGCCCCTGGTTTCCTGTCGCGGCCACTCTTGATTTCTTGAACCCTTGACCTCTGCTACGTGTCCATTCGCGGGCACAACCTGGCCACATTCCCGACATCAGTTCCCCCGGTCGCTCACCGTGAACGTGATCTCGCGATCGGGGTTGGTGACCGTCACATCCTTGGGCATGCGATAGCTCGCCGGCGTCAGGCGCTTGGTCTTTTCGCCGGGCGTGGTGGCTTCTTCCGGTGTCAGTTCCAGCACGGCCGCGGCGGGGAACTTCTGAAGCTTGAGCAATTCGATGGCGTCAGGCGGGCCGCTCACGTTGACGTTGGGCAGGGTGACCTGGGCGACCGACACTTTGTAGCGGTCTTTCTCGACTACCGATGCAGGAAGCTGAACCACCACGGGAATGGTCTGCAGGGTCACCGTCAGCGATTCACGCATGTCCACCTTGGCCTTGACGGATGTCGGGAAAGTGATGCGGTCGATGGCCAGGGGAAACGACAGGGGCACGGTATCCTCGTACTTCCCGCGCGTGCGGGTGGCGAATTTGCTCATGTCGGCGTAGAGCACGAGTTTGTCTTCGGGGATGGCGTTGATGACGCTGGCTGGGCCCTCGATGGCCACGGTGTCCGGCTCAAAGACCACGTCGCCCACGATCTTGGTGTGTTCGGCCTGCCGGATAGCCACCTTGCGGGTCATCTTGGCCTCGACCTTGACCCGCAGCGGCGGACGGACGCGCTCGATACTGACCGCATTGCGGGCGAAAATGTCGGTGTGGCCGATCTGCTCGGCGGCATTGATTTCCCCCTCAAAGCCGGGCTTGACGTCCTCGGGGAGCACCAGGACCACGGGCTTGCTGCGATCCGAAAGCTGGTTCTGAACGGCATCGATGCTGGCCCGCGGGCCTTCCAGGTCGAGGATCAGGCGGTGGTCCTCGGGCACGACGACGGTAACCAGCCGGTCGGGCTGGTTGGTGCGGACATCGATGGTGATGCCGAAGTCCTTGAGCGGGGCCCTCTGCTCCCGCTCGGCGTAGACCCAGATCAGGAGCGTCAGCGGCGCCACAAACAGAAACGTCTTGAGGCATTGCAGAACCCGCGACGGGACCGAAGGCTGGTCATGCACGCCATGCACGTAATGCGGCGTACGCGGCACGTAGTTGAGGAAGGCGAACTTGGATTTCTTTTCTTCGGCCATATGGGGAACGACATCCTACAATGCAGCGGCCTGGAGCGGCTTGACGTGTGGTTCGGACCCGCTCTGGCGCGTCAACAACTCGGTCAGCACCGAACGCAGGTTGTCCGGGGTCAGGCGGCGGATCAGGCGGCCGGCCTCGGCGACGGATATGTCACCGGTTTCCTCGGAGACGACCAGGACCACCGCGTCCGTCTCCTGGCTCATGCCCACGGCGGCCCGGTGGCGGCTGCCCAGCTCGCGCTCGAAGTCCTCGCCCTCCGCCAGGGGAAACTGCACGCCCGCGTACAATAGCCGGCCGCCGCTGACGATCACGCCCAGATCGTGCAACGGGGAGTTTGGCCAGAAAATCGTGTCCAGCAGTGCGGCCGACAGTTCGGCGTCGATTCGGGTGCCCGTTTCGGCAATGCCGCCGAAGCCGACCTCCCGTTCGATCGCCACCACAGCCCCGATTTTGCGTCGCGACAGGAAAGTGGCCGCTTCCACGAGAGACTCGATGTCCTTGTTGATCTCACTCGATAGCGGCTTGAACAGCCGCGTTTCCCCCAGTCGCATGAGCGCCCGGCGGATCTCCGGCTGGAAGACCACGACCAGGGCGACGGATGCGAATACCAGGAACCGGCCATAGAGGAACTCGATTCGTTCGAGTTTCATCGTGGTGCCCAGCAGCCGTACAATCAGATAGAGCACTACCAGCAGAACACCCACGCCCTTGAGCATGCGGGCCCCGCGGGTTCCCCGCAGAAACCGGATGACGCTGTAAACGAAAATGCCGATCAGCAGCAATTCGATCCCGACCTGCCAGACGCCGTAGAGGCGAATGGCCCGGATGAAGTTTCCGAGATGGAGGAGATCAAACATCTGCCGTTATGTCCAAACAAGCGACAAGCATCGGGAAACCAGAGGTCACCCAGACTCCCTTTATATAAGTGAGACACGCGAACCGCCACCGCCGTTTTTGAATTTTGCAAAAAAATTTTCTACGACGGCGACGCCGCACCTCGAATGGCATCAATCATTCTTACCACCTTGGCCATTTCGGAGACATCGTGAACACGAACGATGTCGGCCCCGGCGGCCACCGACCACGCAATCGAGGCCGCCGTGCCCATGAGCCGGCGGGACGGCTCGGCCTCCCCCGTAACCCGGCCGATGAACCCCTTGCGGCTGGTCCCGACCAGCAGCGGCTGGCCGAGTGTCGTGAATTCGTGCAGCTGCCGGAGGATCTCCAGGTTGTGCCCGAGTGTCTTGCCGAAGCCCAGGCCCGGATCGACCACGATCCGGTGCCCATACACGCCGGCCTGCCGCGCGGCTTCGATCCGTTCGCGGAGGAAGGCGATGATCTCGCCGATCACGTCCGAATACACCGGGTTGAGCTGCATCGTCGCCGGCTCGCCCTGCATATGCATCAGGATCAACGCGGCTTTCCACTCCGCCACCAGCGGAAACATGACAGGATCGTCACGTCCGGCCGAGATGTCATTGACGGCGGCGACTCCAAGATCGAGGGCGGCGGCCGCCACCTCGTTACGCGTGGTGTCCACGGACATGGCGGTGTCGGTGCGTGCGGCCAGCTTGCGCAAGACGGGTGAGATGCGAGCGATTTGTTCGGCGGGCTCGATCCGTTGGCTTCCGGGACGCGTCGATTCGCCGCCGATGTCGAGCACGTCGGCGCCCGCCTCAACGAGCTGCATCGCGTGGGCGACCGCCGCCTCGGGCGTCAGAAATTCGCCGCCGTCGCTGAAACTGTCCGGCGTGATGTTAACGATGCCCATCACCAGGGGGCGGCGGGAAGGGGCGGCCAGCCAGGCTTCGAGTTCCAGTCGCGTCATGGTGGGATCCGTTCTCCATCCGTGTCAGAATCGCGGCCGTAATAAGCTCCCGGGGCGTGCCACGGCTTGTCTACTGCAAGCCGTGTGGCCCGTCCGCAGGCATGGCCTGCAGTAGACAAGCCGCACTCGGACGACTTCGGGAGAGTATTGCGATACCGCCCTTCAACCATTGTTCCCGATCGGCCGATATCAATATCTGAAGAGTGTGACAACATGTCGGTAATTCTCTCTGAATTCAAGATCGTCCTGGTGATTGCCGGTGTCCTGGCAATCACCCTGGCAACAGCCAAGTTGAGGCAGGCGCAGGATGCCCCGATCTACCTGCCTGCGTCCGACCCGTATCTCTTCAGCCGCGTCTGTGCATCCGCCTGCCCAGGTTCAACAGAAGCGCCGGCCGGTGATCTTGCTGCCGTCGATCTGGAGCCGGCCGAGCCACAGCAGCAAGCAACGCGGCCCGAATAATTATCCGATTTCAGGCACGGCGAGTGGCTAGTCCCTCACCGCCTTCTCAAAGACGACCAGATTGTCGGCATGGGTTGAATCCCACCGGATGCCGACGATGTCATAGCCGACCTCAATGGCAAAGTGGATGAACTCCCGCTGGTGGTTGAGACACTCGCAGCGAAGGTACTCGTAGCCGTGATCCTGGGCCCACGCCTGCTGCGCCTCGTGAAGTTGGCTGCCGACGCCATGGCGGCGCACTTCGGACATGACGCCCCCTAGCCAGTGATAGAACATCCCAGGCTTGAGTTCGAAGCCCACCCAGAAACCAACGGGACGATCGTCCATCCTGGCCAGAAGAGTCAGTACGTTGTAGCGGCCCATGAAACGCCGCTTGAAAAAGTCCACTTCTCTTTTGGGCCGGAACACGGAATTGTAGATCTCAACGGCTTCGTGAATGAGTCTTTCATCCGCAATGATGATTTCAGCCTGCGCCACGCCGGATCGACCTCCTCATTGGTTCCACTCTGCTGATGAATGCGCCGCCCGAAGACACGGGCAACGGCACCTGCCCCGCTCTTTCACGGAATCTCACCCGACGGTCGGCGGATCAACCTGGCGCCGGCAGGGGGCCGCCACCGAGGCCCGGCTGGATGCCAGTGTCGGGCGACGCGGCTTGCGACGGCGCGGGTCGCTTGTTCTGTTCGCGTTCGAGCAGATCGCCGACGGTCGGCCGGGTCAGGCTCTCGCCCCGCATGAGCCGATCGACATCCTGGCCGTCGATGGTCTCATACTTAAGCAGGGCGCGTGCCACGGCCTCGACTTTGTCCCGGTTGGCTTCAAGCAACGCCTTGGTCTCGCTGTACAGGCGATCGATGAGCCCCTTGACCTCTCCGTCTATCAGCCGGTTGGTGTCTTCCGAATAATCCCGGCCGCCGAGTCCCAGATCGAAGTTCGCCCGCGACTCGTCTTCGCCGTAGAACACGAACCCGAGATGGTCGCTCATCCCCCAGTCGCGGATCATCTTGCGGGCGATCCCCGTCGCCTGGCGGATGTCGCCGTAGGCGCCGCTGTTGACGTCGCCGCAAAACATCTCCTCGGCAATCCGGCCGCCAAAGCAGACCTTCATGAACGCGACGCACCAGCGCTTGGAATAATTATTGCGGTCCTTTTCGGGCAGACCCATCGTGGCTCCGAGGGCCTGGCCGCGCGGGATGATCGTCACCTTGTGCAGCGGATCACTGTCTTTCTCGATGAACTGCACGACGGCATGTCCGGCCTCGTGGTAGGCCGTCGCAATCTTCTCCTTCTCGTCGATCACCCGGCTCTTGCGTGCCCGGCCCCAGCGGACCTTGTCACGCGATTCTTCCATGTCATCCTGTTCGATGAACTCCTTGTTGGCCAGCGTCGCGTGCAGGGCGGACTCGTTGATGATCGCCGCCAGGTCGGCCCCGGAGAACCCCGGCGTCGCCCTGGCCAGCCGCAACAGATCAACATTCGGCCCGAGTTTCACCTTCCGGCTGTGGACCTTCAGGATCTCAAAGCGCCCCTTGACGTCGGGCAGGGGCACATGGATCTGCCGGTCGAACCGCCCCGGGCGGGTCAGCGCCGGGTCCAGCACGTCCACGCGATTGGTGGCCGCGCAGACGATGATCTGGTCGTTGGTTTCAAAACCATCCATCTCGACCAGAATGGCGTTGAGCGTCTGTTCGCGTTCGTCGTGTCCACCCGACGAGAACCCGCTGCCGCGCCGCCGGCCGACAGCGTCGATTTCGTCCAGGAAGATGATGCACGGCGCGTTGTCCTTGGCCTGCTTGAACAGGTCGCGCACGCGGCTCGCTCCCACGCCGACGAACATCTCGACGAAGTCTGAACCGGAGATCGAGAAAAAAGGCACATCGGCCTCGCCGGCGATCGCTTTCGCCAGCAGCGTCTTGCCCGTGCCGGGTTCGCCCACCAGCAGCACGCCGCGCGGAATGCGCCCGCCCAGCCGCTGGAATTTCTTGGGGTTCTTGAGGAACTCGACGATCTCCATCACCTCGTCCTTGGCCTCCTGTATGCCGGCCACGTCGTCGAAGGTGATGTTGGTGTGTTCCTTGGAGGTGATGCGGTGGCGCGACCGGCCGAAATTACCGAGCATGCCGCCGCCATTGGCGCTGTTCCGCAACTGCCGGAACAGGAAGAAATAGATCAGTCCGAAGAGCACCAGCCAGGGAATGAGCGGCAGCATCAGCGCCAGGAACACATTCTGTCCATAGTCGGCCACGACCTCGGCGTGGGTCTCGCTCTGGTTGTTGTCGTCGAGAATTCGACCCGTCCCGGGTCCCTGCAGCCAGCCGGTCGGGGTCTCACACCGGAACTCCTTGATCGGCTGTTGGAATTGCGGGTATGCCCTGGGCGAGCGGAGAGTGCCGCGGATCTGGTCGCCTTCGAGCCACAACTTGGCCACCTCGCCCTGGCGAATCAGGCGCTCCGCCTCACTCAGGGGCAGCGTGTAGGACGTGGTGTTCGACATCCGCAGCAGCAGGTAGACGGAAAAGCACAGGGCGATGAACAGGAACCACCCGAACAGGCCGCGGCTGAACTTCATGCCGCCGTTGCCGGGGGAACCCCTGCCACTCTTGCGGTTTGGACGATCACCTTTGTTTTCGGTCATATAAGCTAACCAGGCCTTCCTGGCCGGTGTCAACAGCGCACGGTGCTCCCGTCATCTCTTCGTCTGGCCCGGTCGGCGCCTCAACCATATGATAGACGGCGCCTGTGGCCAATATCCAGTACGCCCGATCCTACCAGTCCGCCTGCATTTCCTGCACAATTTCCACGGCGAACTTCTCGACCGCGTCCTGTGTCCCGATAAAGTCGCCCTCCCCGAGGGTCGGATAGAACACCACCTGTCTTGAGAAATTCTTCCGCTGCATCAGAATCTGGCCGTTCCGCAGGTCTTTCCATATCAAATCAACTGTTATATTCAGGACCTGTTCGCGGGGCAGATTGGTCTCGTAATCACGCGTGAGGGCGTTGGTCCAGACCTGGGTGATCTGCCCTTCGAGAACCGTGTCCGCTCGGTCCTTGGGGACGACCTTGTATGGTGCCCGGGCTTCGATCTGTTTGATGACGGCCTCTGTCAACCGGAACTCGACGCCCCGGCGATAGTCCTTGTTCGTGAAGATCGGCACCGCCACCGACTGGACATCTTCACGGAACAGCGAATTCCAGTGGTATCCGCTGCTGATCTCGTTCTTCGAACTGCCCGTCTGGCTGTACCCGCAGCCGGCCAGCAGGAGGGTGGCGCACAGCAACGGCAGCAGGGCCAGCGTCCTCGCTGGTCTCCCTGAAGCGACCGTAGCGTCCGCTTCAGCGGACGTGGAGGGGATGCCCATCTTTTGTGGCACGAGCTTCCAGCCCGTGGCCGCGGTACTCCGCGGCATCAACTCTCTCTCCCTTCGGGAGAGGGCCGGGGCGAGGGCCATGCCGCAAATCACAGCCTCCGGCTCGAAGGATTGATAACTCATGGCGTCTCCTTCTCGACGGCCGCGGGCAGGGTTGCCGGCCGCGTGACCGGAGGTTCCGGCGCCAGCAGCGCCTCGGGCGGCAGTTGCGCCAATCGTTCGGCCGCGATCTTTGCCTCGGTCGAATCCGGATACTGCTTGATCAGGTACTTGTAGTAATAGGCCGACGCCGCCGGTTTGTGCGTCCGCTTGTAGAATGCCGCCGTATCGAGCAGCTTCTTTGCCAGCGACTCGTCGATGCGCGAGATGATCGACGCGACGTTCTCCTGCTCGGCCAGGTCGGGATAGATCCGGGCGATGTCCAGAAGTTGCTGGCGGGCGTCGATGATCGGGGTCGCGTCGAAGCGAATGCCGCGGAACTGCGCCAGCGACGAGAACGCCATGCGCAGCCTTACGCGCGGCACATGGGGGCTCTTGGGAT
>JBEKVL010000232.1:0-8439 GCA_049514055.1 Tepidisphaeraceae bacterium
TTCCAAACAAATTCTCTCTTTGGCCGACATTCGAAGTTCTCCCATCAAAGTGATCTAACCGATCCTTGGGGGTGACACTTCTATTTCGGCTATGGGGTGACAATTCTATTCCGGCACAACAGTTGCTGTGGACGGCCCGCGTTGCGAATGGTAATCTATCCTAACCTGGCGGTTGTCGGCGCGTCGTGTTGCCCGCCGCAGAAGGTCATCCGTTATACCGCCATGAACGAGGATCGATCAGCCAAGCCACACAGTAGTCGCTACGGTTTTCCTGCTGCCGTAGTCACATTGCTTAGCGGCGCGTTGGTGCTAGGAGGCTGTATAAGGTCAGCTTATAATGGCGTAATCCCTTCGCGTTGGCACCGGGAACCCTTGACCCGTGGCGCGAATCCCGTCGGCTTTTGGCTTGTGATAGTCCTCGTCAGCGCGATGGCGGTCTTCATGATCTACGCTGGCGTGAATATGGCAATTGAGCGGTGGCGGCGCGGCCCGGGGGTATAACCAGCCGCTGGCCCCCGCCCTATGCTGCGGCTCTCCTGGCAGAATGTCATCATGGCCAAGACCACAATACCGGATGAGCAACTGGCCATGGAGCCGCGCATGGGATCCATGGTGGGCGCCCCTATGGCCAGGAAATCGAATTGCTGACTTCTAGGGTTAGCCTCTCTGGCCAGGATTTCTTCTGGACCATCGCCGAGCCGCTCGCCGAGATTGAGCCTGCCGAGGAGGCGATCCGCCTGGCGGCGGAAGCATGGAATCGCTATTTGGAGACTGGCAAACTCACGCCGGGGTGGCTCAAGGCCGCGTGCGCCAGAACCACCACCGAGTTGGTTGGGGCATTGCGCATAAGATGACGTCGGCTCGAAACGATTCCCGACGGATGCCCCTGCCCGCGCCCATTCGCCCGGCGGCGATTGACGTATTCATCCTTCGCCATTCGGATTTAATTCGTCATTCGAATTTCGAGTTTCGGATTTCCGCCCAGAGTCAGCCATCACACTCTTTTATTTGTCTGCTTGCGGAGTTCCCGGTCCATTTCCTTCATGCGGATCATCGCCCGCTTGTCGTGCTCCTTCTTGCCCCTGGCCACGCCGATCTCGACCTTGACCATGCCGTCCTTGAAGTACATGGCCAGCGGGATCAGGGTGACGCCCTTGACGGCCGTTTCTTTTTCGAGCCGGTGGATTTCGCGGCGGTGGGCCAGCAGCTTGCGCTCGCGCGTGGGTAAATGGTTGTAATGGCTGGCGTTGTCGTAGGGATCGATGTGGGCCTGGAAGAGCGTCAGTTCGCCGTTCTCGACGCAGGCGTAGGCATCCTGGAGGTTGCCCCGGCCGTCGCGGAGGGATTTTACCTCAGTACCGGTGAGGACGATGCCGCACTCGAGCTTGCCTTCGATGAAGAAGTCGTGCAGCGCCCGGCGGTTGGATATCCGCGGGGCGAAGTTGGCTCGTTTGGAACTGGCGGCCATTCTGTGTCCTTAACGAACGACAGACAAGAATGTCTGTCCTACCGGTTGTGGAGTCCTCAGCGCAAACGACAGACAGGAATGTCTATCCTACCGATCGACGATGATATCATGCCGACTCCGGCTTGACACTCCATCCCCGCAGTTTAATATACACTTCTACGTCACGCGGGCGTGGCGGAATTGGCAGACGCGCAAGATTCAGGTTCTTGTAACCGTAAGGTTGTGGAGGTTCGACTCCTCTCGTCCGCATCAGTAAGACGGCGATCCCCCAAAGGGGATCGCCGTCTTCTTTCATGAGTCCACCATCCAAGTGACCTCCGCCACTCCGTGCCTTCGTGCCTCGATGCCTGTGTGCCTTCCTTCTACGCCCCAAGCCCGAAGAACGACCTGATCCGATCCAGCAGGTCCGCCTGGGTGCGCTGTGCCCGCAGCTTGGCCGCGGCCTGGTCCAGCCCCTCGCGCACCGCATCCAGTTCGGCCTTGCGCGTCGCCAGGATCCCGGATATCTCGGCCGCCATTTCCGGCCGCTGCTTGATGATCGCCAGGAAACCCTCCTTGTCGAGCCGGTAGCAGAGCACATCCGTCTGGGCGATCACCGTCGCCGAACGTGGGGCGCCCGTCAGCAGTCCCATCTCGCCGAAGAAGTTGCCCGGCCCCAGCGTCGCCAGCGTCTGCGACGGCCCGCCATTGTCCGCCGCCACGCGCACCTCGGCCGTGCCGCGGACGACGATGTACAGCCAGTGGGCCACGGCGCCCTGGCGCGTGATCGTCTCGCCGCGTGCAAACGCCGCCGTCCGCAGCGAGCCGGCCAGCACCGCGATTTCATCCGCCGTCAGCGGCGCAAACAGGTGCGCCCCGCGCAGCGCGGCCGTCCGATGTTCCGTCTCTTCGGCCTGCTTCCGCTGGCGGCGCTGGGAATCCTCGATCGTGGCGAAGTTGGCGATCGCCGGAATGGCCGGGCTCATGCCGGCGCGGTGGAGCGCCGTGAAGATCCGCGCCCGCACGGCCGTGTCCGTCGGCCGGTCGAGCAGCCAGTCGGTCAGCCAGTAGCGGAGACAATACTGGCCGTAGCTCTCCTTGTAGTCGAGCATGACGCAATTGGGACGCGGCTCGGCGGCGACGGCCGGGATGCTCTCCCCGGCAAAGGCGTGCTCGATGATTTCAACGACCTCCGACGGGGGATGGCGGAAATCGACGTTGAAACTGATGTCGCGCCGGGTCAGTTGCGGCCTGCCCCGGCGCCGGCCCAGGACGACCACGACCGACTTCATGAGCTGGCTGTTGGGGATGATAACCGTGGTCCAGTCGTTGGTCTCGATCGATGTCTGCCGCCAGCGAATCTCGCGGACGATCCCCTCCTTGCCGTCGAAGCGCACCCAGTCGCCTTCCTGGATCGAGTGATCGAGCTGCAGGATCATGCCGCCGATGACGTTGCCGAGCGTGTCCTGCAATGACAGACCGATCACGGCCGTCGCCACGGCGCTGGTGGCGATGATTCCCGTGAGATTGACGTCGGCCCAATGCAGGACCGTCAGCAGCAGCGCCAGATAGAGGCAGGCCAGCAGAAGATCCGAGAGGATCGGCGGCGGTTCGAGCCGCACCGAGCGCAGCACCACCCGAAACAACACGGTCCCCAGGAGATTCACGGTCGCCAGTCCCAGGAGCAGCATGTACAGGAACCTGGCAAAGCGATAAGCCACGGTGTCGGCGCCGCTGGCCGCGCCGATTCCCGCCGCCGCCACCGCCGACAGCATGGCCAGCACGAACAGCGTCAGCGACACCGTGATCCGGCGTTTTTCGGCCGGCACAAATACGACCAGTGCCGCCGTCACGGCCAGGAACGCCACGATGTAGACGTAAAGCCCCCCGCCCATTCCCGCAGCTTCATGCAAGGTTTGCCAGAACTTGACCATAGCGACAACCCGTTTCCGCCAAAGCCTTCACAATAACCCGGCGGTCGATGCGGTCAACAGACGTTCGGAGTACCGGCTTCGGGGGGTGTGCCCGTGTATCTTGGCAAAGGGAGTACCCGTGCAAGCACTCACAATGCGACAACATCTTCCATTCTGCGTCATCGCGGCAGCACCGGCATCGTGCAGTTGATGCCGGGCTCTTTCTCCTGCTTCGCCACAACTCCTTCAACCCCGCGCCCACCCGGCCGGTATCCAATCCGGAGGCCACAGCCTCATCCTTATGTATAAGCTCGCCACCATCTTCATTGTCGCCCTCGCCGCGGCCGTCTCCGTCCGCGCTGCCGAATCCGGGTTCATTGACGCGGTTCGCGTTGCCCGAGAGAAACTCGCGGCCGCGGCTCCGGCGGATCGCGCGGCGCTGGCCGACGAGGCGGCCTGGCCGTTTCGACGGGATTTTGCGCTCGAGTTCGACTGGGTGCTTCAGGATTCGGCGATGGCGTTTGGGCCATGGCTGGGCAAATCGGCCGATGCGGAGACACTGCGGCGGATGCTTGAACGGGCGGCCGGACAGTGTGCCAAACCCCAGCCGCTGCTGGCCGATCTGGGCAAACTCGCCCAGGACAAGGTTGCCGGCAACGACGTCCGCTGGCTCGAACTCTATCTTCGCGCCTGCCAGGTGCGCCGGGCCGAGCGGCTCGCGTGGCTGGCCACCCGGTGCCCGCGCGTGGTTTTCACCAGGCACGCCAACATGGGCGGCTCGCACTACGCCTACACCGAAGCGCAATCCGACGCCCAGGCCGAACGCAACTTCGTGCCGGGCGCGGCGTTGTGTACGCTCGAGATCGCCGATGGCAAAGTACACATCCGCACGCTTATCGACGACAAGAAGGGCGTGATTCGCGACCCCGCCGTATCCTACGATGGCCGGCGGGTACTGTTCTCGTGGAAGAAGTCCGATCGCGAGGATGACTACCACCTTTACGAAATGGACGCGGCCACGGAGAAGGTCCGGCAGATCACCTCGGGCCTGGGGGTGGCCGACTATGAAGGGGCGTACCTGCCGTCCGGCGACATCGTCTTCAACTCCACCCGCTGCGTGCAGATCGTTGACTGCTGGTGGACGGAGGTCAGCAATCTATACACATGCGCGGCGGACGGCCGGTTCCTGAGGCGGCTGACCTTCGACCAGGTACACACCAACTATCCGACAGTGATGGACGATGGCCGGGTGGTCTACACCCGCTGGGAGTACAACGATCGCGGGCAGGTTTTCCCGCAGCCGCTGTATCAGATGAACCCGGACGGCACCAACCAGAGCGAGTTCTACGGCAACAACTCGTGGTTCCCGACCACGATTATTCACGCCCGTGGTTTGCCGGGGTCCGGCCGGGTGATGGCGATTCTCACCGGGCACCATTCCTATCAGGCCGGAAAGCTCGCCATCATCGACCCCGCCCGCGGCACGCAGGAGAACCAGGGCGTGCAACTCATCGCGCCCGTCCGGCCGACAAAGGCGGAGCGGATCGACGCCTACGGCCAGGAAGGGGAACTCTTCCAGCATCCCTATCCGCTGAGCGACACGCAGTTCCTTGTGTCCTACACGCCGACCGGCTGGAACGACCGCAAACGCGGCCGGGCGCAGACGCGCTTCGGGATCTACCTCATGAGCATCGACGGCCAGCGAGAACTGCTGGCGGCCGACCCGGAGATTTCCTGCAACCAGCCGATTCCGCTGATGGAGCGAACCCGGCCGGCCGTCGTCGCCAGCCCGGTGGATTACCGCAAGGAGACCGGCACCTTCTACATTCACGATGTGTATGCCGGGCCGGGCCTGGCGGGGATCGAACGCGGCACCATAAAACGTGTCCGCGTGGTCAGCATGGAGTTCCGCGCCGCGGGCATCGGCGAAAACGGCAGCGGCGGCCCGGCCGGCGGGGCGCTCTCAAGCACGCCGCCCTCCATCAACAACGGCGCCTGGGATCCCAAGATCGTCCTCGGCGACGCCAAGGTCCACGACGACGGCTCGGCGTTCTTCGAGGTTCCCGCACGCACGCCGGTCTACTTCCAGTGTCTCGACGACAAGGGCCGGGCCGTGCAGACCATGCGAAGCTGGTCCACGCTCCAGCCCGGCGAGACGGCGTCGTGCGTCGGCTGCCACGAGGAGAAGACGGCCATTTCCTATGCCGCGCGTGGCGTCACGCAGGCCGCCAGGGCGGGCGTGCAGAAACTCGAGCCGCCATTCGGTTCGGTGCGCGGTTTCAGCTATCCGCGCGACATCCAGCCGATCCTCGACCGCCACTGCATCGAGTGCCACGACGACCGCTCGCAGCAGTGGGACCGCCACCAGCCCGTCCCGGCCACGTCCGTCGCGCCACTCGCCGCCGGCGCCCGACCCAAAGCGTTCAGCCTTCTGGGCGAAACTACGATCGACGCCAAGTCCAAGCGATACTGGAGCGATTCCTACCTCGCCCTGACCCAGCGTGGCCACAGCAACCGCATGGTCGCCTGGATCGGCGCCCAGTCGGTGCCGACGATGCTTCCGCCGAAGTTCTCCGGCTCCACACAGAGCGGCCTGTTGCTGCTGCTGGAGCGCGGTCATTACGATGTGAAACTGTCGCGCGAGGAATACGAACGCATCGCCTGCTGGATCGACCTGCTTATTCCCTATTGCGGCGACTATACCGAGGCGGCCGCGTGGACGGAGAAGGAGAAGGCGAAGTACCAGCACTTCCTGGACAAGCGCCGCCGGCTGGCCGATGAGGACAAGGAGAACATCAAGGCCTTGCTGGCTACGTGAGTAAGCAGGGCCAGCGTCCTCGCTGGCCTTCCTCAAGCGCTAACCGTTTGGCGCTCGTGGCCAGCGAGGACGCTGGCCCTACTTTGCCCGCCCCGTCTACGGATGCGGCGTGATGGCAAACACCGTGATCTGCCCTTGTTCCGGGCCATAGCACCAGAAGAGGCGATACGCTCCAGGGGTGCGGTTCTGGACGTATGCCTCGCACACCTTGTCGCCCTTGCGGAAGGGGTTCTCGATCGAGGTGAATTCATGCGCTTGCAGGCCGGGGTGGCGAGGGTCGGCCGAGAGGAGTTGCACGCACTTCACGACCTGCTTGAAGAGGCCCTCGTCCCGCGTGGCCTTGGACTTCTTGTGCGACTGTCGATTGCGGAGCGAGGTTTCGGCCGCCCGCTGGAGGGTGTTGAACGTCCGCGTGGCCGACTCTGTCCAGAGCAGTTCGAAGGGCATCGCGGCTATTCCTGAGAATCCTCGCACTTCCTGGCGACCTGGGCGGCGGCCTTGAGATTCGGCCCCTTGCCGACCCGCCCGGCGCGGGTGTCGGACAGGCCGCTGCGGACGGCCTCGAGAACGGCCGGGTTCTCATAGAGCCATGCTTCATTCTCGGGAATGACGCGGGCGAGCCGGATGATGACCTGGTCCTGGCCGATCTGTTCGACGGTCACGGTACGATTGGCGAACTCGCCGCCGAGCGTGACCCGGCCTTTGCCGTCGGTGTTCTTTACCGCGAGCATCGGAAATACCTCCGTATACAGTATCGGTCGCTGTGGGCATGTGGTCAAGTGGGAAAGTGGGAACATCACGTACACGGTCCTTGGCCGCTGTTTCACTTCCCGCGAGGCGGCGAGATCTCATCGCCCAGAATTTCGAACAGGTCGGTGGTACGCTCGGCAAGCTCGGGATTGGGGCGAAGGACGACGACCGCGTTGGCGGCCTTGGGCCACGGTATGGCCTCAAGTTCGCGTGTTTTCGCCCCTTTGCGGAGTACAAGAGAACCGGCAACCGTGTCGCGACCGTCGGCGCGGATCACTACATCGGCGGCAATCGGCACGGGGATCCTGATATCTCTCGTGGATTCCTTGTAGGGGGGCGACGAGCCGTCTGCACTTGTGGGACACACAAATACATCTACATCATCGAGCAACAGCGATACCATCCACATGCGCTTCAGCGGGTTCGTATCCTGGTACAGTTTGACGGTCGGCTCATTCACGAGTTGCCACTTGGCCGTGAATGTTACCGAGCCCGAACACTTTCGTGCGACCGCACCCTGCACGAGGAACTCCAGGTCAAGCTGGAGCGTAGCTGTATGGTCGCCCAGCGGCAGTTGAAGTGACGTCAGGATGTCGGCGGGGACGACCACCGCATCGTCGAGCTGGTCGCCACTGTGATCTGGATCGGACATCAAGTTCCGATCCAAGGCCGCGTGCTGACCGTCGATCATGAGCTTGGCATGGTACGGGCGTATGGAGACGCTGGTCGGAAAGAGGCCTTGCGGCCGTGTTAGCCCAAACGGCAGAACTGCACCGGCGCGGACCCTGGATCGCACGGCCAGACTGTATCTCTGGATGTAGTCTTGCGTGAGGAACCGTCCGGCCTGTTCATCCGTCATATCACGAGAGTAATTGAGGGCATTGACCATAAACCCCCAGCAATGAACGTCCCAGGGAGATTTCGGTTTCGTCTGCCATTGCAGGATCCGATCCACGGTTGATCGCACTTGCGACGGAGACAATTCATGCTGCCGGACACGCCACCAGAGTTCGGTCAATGCCGTGTTCGGTTGCGAGCTCGAACCGATCTCAGCTCGACGAAGCACCCACCAGAGCGGCGCATGCCGAAGGACATCCGCCTCGTCGGTATGAGAGTAGACCACTATGGCCGTGCCGGTCACGCCGAGCAGGATCATGGGAACGGCCAACAATATGGGCACGCGCCGCGAAACGCGATGGCCGGTACGCATCGCTTTCGGGCGAGTGACGTCGGAGCCGCACTCGGGACACTGGCTGGAGGTTGCCGGCCGGTTGAACAGATCGTAGCCGCACTTGCGGCACAGAGGATGATCGTCGATCCGCCGGCCACAAATACCCCAAGCGAAGAGCGCAATGCCTGCGATGATGATGCAGACCGCAGAAATCAGCATGGGGCATATTCTCCTGTATCAAAACTCCGCATTCCCCGGCGTCCTCGGGAACGGAATCACATCGCGGATATTGGCCATTCCCGTCGCGTAGATGATCGTCCGCTCGAAGCCCAGGCCGAAG
>JBEKVL010000233.1:0-8408 GCA_049514055.1 Tepidisphaeraceae bacterium
CATTCAGGAGGTTTCAGCATGGAACACTGCATCTCTCGCAGACGTCTTCTGTGGACTGCCACGGCCGTAACCGCGTCCGGCAAACTGCTCTATGCCCAGGAGCCACCGGTTGCCGTGTCGCCGCCGCCCGTCGCACCGGCTGCGACCGCGGGCGTAGCCGCCCGCCGATCCGTCGTGGCGGTGGCCAGTGGTGAGAGCCGGCGCAAGAACATCTTCGAATCGCTGGTGGCCATTGAGGACCAGATCCTGCCCGTGCTCAAGACCAGGAAGTACGTGGTCCTCAAGCCGAATATCGTGAACACGGTGAACCAGTTGGCCTCCACCAATGTGGATGCGCTGCACGGCATCCTGGATTTCCTCGGGCCGCGATTCAAGGGCCCGGTGGTGATCGCCGAAGCGTCGGCCGGCTTCACGACGGAAGGATATGACCACTTCCGCTACAACCAGACCATTGCGGAACATAAGCCGCTGCCAATCAGCCTGGTCGACCTGAACGAGGAAGGCAAGTACGAAACGCACACCATTCTCAACGGCGACCTCCACGCCGTGCCCGTCCGGCTGGCGGCCCGACTGCTTGACCCCGATGCCTATGTCATCTGCTCGGCCATGCTGAAGACGCACAACACGGTGGTGGCCACCCTCTCCATCAAGAACATGTGCCTCGGCGCGCCGCTGCACAGCCCGCGCAAGGAAACCAAGCCATGGAACGACAAACGCCTTTACCATGGCGGCGTGCGCCAGACTCACGTTGACATCATGCTCACTGCCCAGAAGCTTCAGCCATGCTGGGGCGCGGCGGTGATTGATGGTTACGAGGGGATGGAAGGCAACGGACCCAACGACGGCACGCTCGTGCCCTCGCGTCTGGCCATTGCTTCGACGGACTTCATCGCCGCCGACCGTGTTGGCATCGCGACCATGGGCATCGATCCGACCTGGGTGGGATACCTGAACTTCTGTGCCCAGTGCGGCCTGGGCCAGAACGATCTGTCCAAGATCGAGATCCGCGGCCCCAAGTTGGCCGAGGTGACCATGACGTACCGCATGTCCGACGACATCCAGCGCGAACTGCGCTGGATGGGCCCCATGAAGGAAGTCCCGGAGAAGATGGGTTGACGGCCCGCGGCAGACTGCACAACACAAGACATTACTCAGCGGCCCACAAGAGCCAGGGCAGCGAGTACTACGGATCACTGCCCTCGCCTCTGGGCATTGGCCAACCACCGGACACCCGTAAAACGATCGCCGTCGGCGAACTGGCGTGCTGGCCGCCGGGGAATGCTCCATGCATCTTCTTCGGTTCGATACCGGTAAGCACTGTCGACGAACCGCAAGCCGTGTCGCCTGTGAACACCGTGGGCATGATCGGGGGCGATGCCCTGTTACTCAAGTGGCCGATCCGGCAGGTTCCCAGTCCTCGATTCCAAATGGCTTGGAGGACGGTCACCTTGCATACTCAGCGCCCGCCTGGGCCACGGCGGAGTCTTACGTGAGATCACGCCCGACGCTGGCGACGGATCAGCCCAAGGGCACCGAGACCCAGCAGGCTCAAATCCGGTAGAATCCGGGCCATGATCTCCCGCGATGAAGTCATTCTGGAGTACCTCGGACGCCTGCCCTATCCTCCGTACCCGCTGCAGGAAGAGGCGATGTACGCATGGGCGGCGTGCGATCAGGGAGTGCTGCTGTCGGCTCCGACCGGAACCGGGAAGAGTGTCTATTACTCGACGCCGCTGATCGCCCTGACGGACCAGAAGTTCCTCGACTTGCAGGAGACGGTGGCCCGCTGGGGTTTCGAGCGGGAGCGCGTGGGCCTGGTCACCGGCCACCGGACGGTCAATCCCAATGCCCAGATCAAGGTGGTCGTTGCCGAAGTGCTGCTCAATCGCCTGCTTCATCCGGAAGTGTTTGACTTTGCCGACGTGGACGCAGTCATCATGGACGAGTTCCACAATTTCAGGGAAGCGCAGCGCGGCATCGTCTGGGAGCTGGCGTTGTCGCTGCTGCCCCGGCGTATCCGGGTGATGCTTCTCTCGGCGACGGTCGGAGCGGCCCACGAGTTCGTCAACTGGATGGCCCGCAGCCTGGACCGCCGGGTAACGCTGGTCGAGGGCAAGGAACGCAAGGTTCCGCTGCATTTCCATTGGGTGGGGGATGAACTGCTGCCGGACTTTGTCGAGAAGATCGCCCGCGGCGATAATGCGACGCGTAAGACGCCGGCCCTGGTATTCTGCTTCGACCGCGAAGTCTGCTGGAGCATAGCGGAGGTTCTGAAGGGAAAGGATCTGTTCGCCGAAGGTCAACGGCAGCCGCTGCTGGACCGCCTCGAAGCGTTTGACTTCTCGATGGGGTCTGGCAACAAGTTGCGTACCGTCCTGACGCGGGGCATTGGTGTACATCATGCGGGTCTGCTGCCCCGCTACCGCAGGGTCGTCGAAACACTCTTCCAGGAGAAACTGCTGCCGGTGTGTGTATGCACGGAAACTTTGGCCGCGGGTTTGAACCTGCCGGCGCGGTCGGTGTTGTTGACGACGCTGGTCAAGGGTCCGCGCGATCGGAAGAGACTGCTCGACGCCGGTGCCGCACAGCAGATGTTTGGCCGGGCGGGGCGGCCCCAGTTCGATACCGAAGGCCACGTCTTCGCCATGGCGCACGAGGATGATGTCAAACTCGCCCACTGGCAGGAGAAGTATGATTCGATTCCCGACACCACGAAGGATCCGAACTTGATGGCGGCCAAGAAGAAACTGGCCAAGAAGAAGCCGACCCGCCGGCCGGGCGTCACCTATTGGAATGCTGAGCAGTTCGCCAAGATGCAGACGGTCGCTCCCGCGAAGCTGACGAGCAAGGGCAGCCTCTCCTGGCGCTGGCTGGCGTATCTGCTGGATGCAAACCCCGCCGTGGAGCCGATCCGCCAGGTCATCCGTCACCGCTTGATGGATGAGCCGACCATTCAGGCCGAGCTTAAACGGCTCAACCGGATGCTGGTGACACTTCACGCAATGGGAATACTGGTCCTAGATCCTCCGCCGCCGGAAGCGTGGCGGCAGGCTGTCAAACCTGCGGGAGCAACGCCTCCAAGCAACGCGGAATCTGATGTGGCCGGCGAGACTCCATTGTCGGACGATTCCGAGGAGTCCACAGAGATATCGAAGGCGCAGGACTTCGGCCAGTTGATAGACCGACTCACACTCGGCGGCAGAATCGGAGTGACTGCGGCCGCCGTTTTGGCCGCTGCTGCGGCGGGCGGGGTGAAGAACGCCGCGCCGCAGCCGCCCCCGCCGTATGAACCCGTCAGGGCGACGCCGACGGCCAGGCTCAAGCAACTGATGATCTTCCGGGCGGTGCATCCGCTGTATGGCCTGTTCCTCATGGACTATCTGGGCAAGGCCGAGCCCCACGAGTTGATCCAGATCCTGGAAAGCCTTCTGGAGATGCCGGGCTCGGTGGCCAGGTCCGTCCGCGTACCCTGGCCCGACGAGCTGCCCCCCGGCAAGCTCAGCGTCGAAGTGGTCGATCCGGCCATTCTGACAATCGGCCTGGCCACGCAGGAAGACCTGTATCCCCAGGCCGACCAGCACGACGTGCCCCCCGAGCTTCGCAAGTACCCGGTACCGCTGGCACAGAAGATGCGGATGCTCTTCGAGAACGCCATCGACCACGCCGGTGGCTTGTCCATCACCCCCGTCTGGGCCATCGGCGAGCTGGTTGCGCGTGGCGGAGACTTCGACAAGTATGTTCGCGCCAACGACCTGGTCAAACAGGAAGGCATTATCTTCAAACACTTCCTGCGTATGATCCTGCTCTGCGATGAGTTCGCCCAACTGACCCCGCGCGACACGAGCCCCGAGACCTGGCAGGCCAGTCTCCGCGGACTGGCGGAACTGCTCACCACGTCATGCCGCACCGTCGACCCGCAATGCACCGACGAGACACTGGAAGAACTGGCCGAGGGTGACTGATCGCCGAGCAACACCTGCCTTTATGGTGAAGAAGACGCGATGAAGCTTACCCTGTTCAATGGGGGCTACACGAAGAGCCGCTTCCTGCTCGTGGACGACTACTACGTGTGGAACTATTGGGAGCCGTTCGGTCCCGAGAGCGTGGACCTGGAGAAGAAGGACACCCGCCTCTGGATGAACGTCCACGGCGGCCGGCCTTACCAGACGGGCGAGATCGGGCAGATGGTGGAGGCGTACAACACGGGCGTGGTCTTCGACAAGACCGACATCGAGCGGTTCATCAACACCAACCTGAAGGGGATGTGGAACGGCGACAAGGCCAACCCGAAGTTCGCCAACTCCAATTGGCGGCTGCCCATGCCGCCCGGCCCCGATGGCAAACCGTTGCCCCCGGAGACAACCGCCGCGGCCGGCCAGCGCCTTCGCAGAGGAGTAGGATTAAGATGAAGATTAGGAGCAGGATTAAGAGTAAGAGCAGGATTGGATGGTCGCGGCACCGCGCTGCGGAGTCCTAATCTTGCTCCTGCTCTTTCTCTTACTCATCTTCATAATCTTGCTCCTCATCCTACTCCTAATCCTCCCCGGTTGGCTGTCCGGCAAACGACACGCACAATCCATACGCTTGGCGCAACCTTGTCCAAGGCAACGCCAGGTTACGCCGGGACTAAACCCAAGAGGCTGCTCGCACATATTCGCATCCGCGCTTGTTCCTCGAGGTGCGTCATGCAATTGGCTAGGATTCTCGTGATTGTCTCCTTGTTGCCTGCCTTTTGCCTGGCTGGGACCGACGCGCCGCTGCCCGCGAATGTAAAGGCCGTGTGGGATCTGGAGCATGCGGCACGCGAAATGACGGCAACGCGGGAGCGCGTCTGCCTTAAGCCGGAGGAATGAGACGATCCTCACCGGTTCTTCTGTTGATAGTTCAACCTGATGTAAGATTTGTTGCAATCGGGAGACCAACAATGAATATCCAGCTTCCGCTAATCATCGCGTTGCTTTGTGTCGCAGGAAGGCCTGTTTCGGCCCAGGTGAACATATTCCCCCAGGGGAATTTCAAGAACCCCGGCGCCGATACGGAGTGGGCTCAAGGGTTCAGCATTCCCCAGAACCAGGATTTCCAGGTCATCACGGAAAACGGCAAGTCGTGGCTGCGGATCGAGAATCGCGACCCGGCGCGTCAGGTCGACTCCGTGCATGCGTACGTCAAAGTCACCCCGCAGATCGCGTCTCTGACGATCTCCGTGCGCCTGAGGGCCACGAACCTGAAACCAGGCAAGGAGGGCTGGCACGACGCCCGCGTGGCGATGAGTTTTGAAGGGGTTTCATCCGGGTATCCCCCGCAAGTGCCGGAATTGAGGGCCGACTCCGATTGGGTGACGCAAACGGTGGAACTGAAGGTGCCCAAGGGGGCAACCCGCCTGAACCTCCAGCCGGCGCTGTTCCGTTGCACGGGCGTGTTCGAGATCGCCGACCTCACGATCACGCCGCACTTGGTGGCGTCAACGCAATTGGCGGACGCCGTGCTGCCGGCCGGCACCAACCTGAACTGGGATACGGCGAAGGTCGTCACGGTGAATGCCAGGCGGGCGCAGGTGGCCCTGGACGGTGTCTGGCGCTTCATTCCCGCCACCGAAGGCAGCGATGTTCCCGCCAAGGCGGGCTGGGCCTATCTCAAGGTCCCCGGCTCCTGGCAGAGTTCTTCGGGCAAACGTTCTGATTTCCTGGCGGTCGGCGGCGGCCCGCAGTGGGATCTGTATGATGGGGCGTTGGTGGCGCGGGCCTGGTACGAGCGACAGGTATCCATCCCAGCCGAATGGCAAGGCCGTGTGATCAGCCTGCGATTCGAACGGGTATGCACCGACGCGATGGTCTATGTCAACGGAACACAGTGCGGGAAGATCGCCTGGCCGTGGGGCTCGGTGGACATCACCTCCGCGGTAAAGCCTGGACAAGCGTCCGACATTCGGCTGCTGGTGGCGGCCATCGCCGATGCGGAGAAGGTGGGAACCTTCTGGCAGAATGCCCTGAGCGACACCGTGTCCTTTTCCTCTGCCCGACTGAAGAGCCGGGGCCTGGCCGGCAGCGTCTTCCTGGAGAGCCGCTCCACCGAAACACGGGTGACCGATGTCTTCGTGCGCACTTCAACCCGGAAAAAGGAAGTTTGCCTGGACGTCGAACTTAGCGGCGTCAAGCAGGCGGGCTCGGTTCAGTTCGTTGCCGACATGCTCAATGAGAAGGGTGAAGTGGAGAAGAGTTTTGAAGCACAGGCGGCGATCGGCGCCAAGGAGACGCAGAACCTGACTCTCTCCTGGCCTTGGGACAATCCGCGTCTGTGGGATGTGGGCCAGCCCAACCTGTACACACTGCGGCTGACCGTCAAGGGCGCGGGCTTGGATGACCAGTACAACCAGGAATTCGGCTTCCGGGAGTTCTGGGCGGAGGGACGCAAGTTCTTCCTTAACGGCACCGAGATCCACCTGCGGCAAGGGTGCTTCTTCAATGGGCCGCGCACGCAGATGGGGGACAACTTCTCCGAGATGGGGGAGGAGACTGTTGATAGCCGGGGCGATGCCGCCGACTCGGGGCGGAATCTCGATGACGCCGATCGCAAGGGATACCTGGTGGCCCAGTATGTCCTCAACTCCAACCAGTACATGATGGGTTCGAGGGGGCAGGGTGCCTGGGAGCAGAACCGGCCGCGCGCGATGGAGCGCGCCGCCGTGTGGATGCGTCACTACCGCAACCATCCCTCCGTGGTCATGTGGATCGCCGGCATGAACTTCTTCAACAGCGCGGTGGACGCGGACCCGCGTTACGTAGGCCGCCGCGGTTGGGATCAGAGCGACGCGCGCTGGCAGCGCCTGATGGTTGCCGGCCAGGAGATGTTCGACGGGCTCAAGAAGCTTGACCCAACCCGCGTCTATTACAGCCACGCCGGCGCCTGCACGGGCGATGTCTATACGATGAACTGTTACCTGGACCTCATACCGCTCCAGGAGCGCGAGGAATGGCTGAGCGAGTGGGCCAGGAGCGGCGAGATGCCGATTTCCATGGTCGAGTTCGGCACCCCCATGGACTGTACGTTCCGGCGCGCCCGCGAAGGCTTCACCAGCAACATCACCAGCGAGCCTTTGCTGACAGAATTTGCCGCCATCTATTTTGGCACGGACGCGTATGCCGCCGAGGAGCCCAAGTACCGGAAGTACCTGCATGACCTGTTCCGCGGCGGCATGCTCTACGAGAGTTCTGAGAACCGCCTGGATGAGTACGCCAATAACCACAAGATCCAGCAGCTCTATCGCACCAATACGTGGCGTAGTTGGCGAACGGCCGGTCTGCCGGGCGGCCTGCGCACCTGGTCGTGGATGCAGGATGCGCTCAAGGAGGTTAACGGCCCGACGCTGGCGTGGATCGCCGGCCCCGCGGAGGCCTACACCGCCAAGGACCACCACTTCGGCCCCGGTCAGAAGATCGAGAAGCAGATCGTGCTGATCAACGACACGCGCCAGCCCCAGAACTTCACCGCCGCCTGGACCGCCACGGTGGGCGGGCAGGAAGTGGGCAAGGGCCAGTTGCAGGGCGGCCTGATCGTCTCGGAGATCCGATTGCTTCCCTTCCAGTTCACCGCGCCGGCCCCGGAAGCCGGCGGCAAGGCGGACGGGCAGATCACGCTTACCGCAACCATCGGCAGGATCAAACACCAGGATGCCTTTGCGTTCCGCGTGTTTGGCGAGGACAAGACGGGCAGCGGTCTGATCGCTGTGGTCGATCCGAACGGTATGTCCGGCAAGATGCTCGGGAACCTGGGCTATACCACGCGAGCCTGGAATGGTGAAGCGGCGCCTCTTGTCGTGATCGGTCGCAATGCCTTGAAGGACGACGCGGCGGTGGCTGCCAGGCTGGAGCCCTATGTGCGGGCTGGAGGCCGGGCCCTGATCTGTGCCCAGGATCCTGAGTGGATGACACGGGCTCTCGGGTGGCGGGTGTGCCCGCAGGTGAGCCGGCGCGTCTTCCCCATCAGTTGCCCACTCACCGGCGGCATCGACGCCGACGACCTCCGCGACTGGACGGGCAACAGCAGTTTGATTGAGGCTTGTCCCCAATACGTGGGAAATTACCTCAGAGGGAACGAAAGAGAACAACCCTACGCCGGGTGGCACTGGGGCAACCGCGGCGGGGTGAGCAGCGCTGCCATCGAGAAACCTCACTGCAGCGGCTGGCGTCCGCTGGTGGAATGCGAGTTCGACCTGGGCTACACGCCGCTAATGGAACTGAACTATGGCCAGGGACGGCTGATGGTCTGCACGCTGGACCTGGAAGACCATGTGGCGGCGGACGCGGCGGCGAAACGTCTGGCGGGCCGGATTTTGGACTACGCAGCGCACGCTCCGCTGTCTCCTCAGGCAAGCAAGGTGGAGTATGTTGGCGGCGCGGACGGGGCGGCGT
>JBEKVL010000234.1:0-8397 GCA_049514055.1 Tepidisphaeraceae bacterium
AGGAGACGTTCTGCATCAACCAACCCCACCATTGGCGTGGGGTCTGGTGGCGATGCCTACGCGGTTCAGCCAGTGGTCTCTCATTCCTTCCAACCGCAACTGCCGTAGTGCTACAGTCTCCGGTTTGGGGTCACTTTTTCCGCCCCCCCGTCCACCCTGCCGGAATCGCAACCCCTTTCGCATAAACCACTTACCCCACAAGACGCCCCGCCAACCACGCCCAAATCGACTTTTTTCGCACCTTCCGCCCGACTCATCCCCCAGTTGAACTCCTGAACCCCAGAACCTTGAACCCTCGAATCACTTCCCCTATCCGAGCCGGCGCCAATACAGACGCAAATATGACAAATTACACGCTTTTGAGCACCAGCACCGTGCGATCGTCTCCGGCTGGACGCTCACGCGTGTGCCATTCCAGCGTGGCGAGGATCGAGGAGACGATTCGCGAGGCGTTGCCCTCGCCGTTGGCGATCGCCATCTCCATGCCGGAGATGTCGAGAAACTTGTCGGCTTCATTCTGTGCTTCAATGATGCCATCGGTGTAGAGCGTCATGGTCTGGCCGGGTTCCAGGCGGATCTCGCCGCAGGACAGCGCGAGGTCTGGATCGACGCCCAGGGGAAGATTGCCGACGTCGTCGAGATGCCGATGCAGCGGCGGATTGCCCCAGGTGGTGAGGATGGCGGGCGGGTGGCCGGCGCGGCAATAGATCAGCTTGCGCGAAGCGGGATCGTAGAACGCCAGCAGGGCGGTGACGAACGCCCCTTTCATCCGCTTGTTCCACAGGTGGCGGTTGGCGTAGGCAAGAACGTGCGCGGGATCGGTCGGCGAGTGCGGATAGGCATAGACGATGGCGTGGAGCATGGCCATGACAACGGCGGCCGCCGGGCCGTGCCCGGAGACGTCGCCGATGAGGATGGCCCAGCGCTGGTCACCCTCGCACTCGGGGTGGCCGGGCCGGCGGCCGAGCGGGATCAAGTCATAGAAATCGCCCCCGGCGTTGGTGACCGGGTCGTAGCTGACGGCCAGTTCCAGGCCGGGAATCGCCGGCAGAGTTTCAGGCAGGAGTGTCCGCTGAATGTCGGCGATTTCCTCGAGTTCCCGCGCGATCCGCAGGTTTGCGGAGCACAGTTGCTGCGAGATGCGGAGGCTGTCGACGGTCATGGAGACCAGGCGCGTACGCAGGAGGGTCTCCTCGATATCGTCGGGAGTGAAACCATCGGGCCGCGGATCGAAGACGATCACCCAGTCGAAGATGCCGGGCCCCGTGTGGATCGGCACGGCCAGGAGGGACTGATATCGGCGCAGGACCGGCGGAAGACCGGGATCGCCGAGGAGGTTCAGGTCCTGGGCGGCCTTGGGCAGGGGAACGCGGGTGAGTTCCGGCACAATCCCACCTTCGCAGAGGTGGCCGGTGATGTGCGTGGGCGAGGACCGATTGGGGACAACCAGGCGTTTGATCTTGAAGCAGGGAAAATGGCAGCCTTCGGTAACGACTTCGAGGTAGGCCCGGCCGGCGGCGTCGCTGTCGCGGCGCGCCAGCAGCGTCGGGAGAAACTGGCAGGGATCGCTGGAGACGGCCAGCGCATCGAGCATTTCGGCCAGGGCCGTGAGGTGCGCGTTCTGGGTGGGCTCCAGGAGTTTCATGGCGGCCGATTCCCGCCCGGTTCATCGGCCGGTTTTCGGCGTGACGACGTGCTCCATCTTCACGACCTCGAGGTCCTTGCCTTTGACCTTCTTGAGGGTGTTGAGCTCGTCATCATTCCAGCGCGGATCGGGTGCGCCGGAAATGAACCAGTCAGAACCGTTATCGGCGAGGATCATGCCATACTTTTTCAACGCCGTGAGGATTACCCGTGCATTGGGCGAATATCCCGAGATGTCGTAGCTCTCGCGCAGGCGTACACGCACGCCCATGGGCGGAAGAGTCTCGTCGTCGGAGCGAGCGGCCCAATGCGTGGCCGGCACCACGTAGCCGCGCCGTGTCTTCTGGACCGTGAAACGAATGGCATGGGTGATCTCCTTGCGCAGCGCGACCTCATCATATCGGACCAGGCCGGGGAAGATCGGCAGACCCGCGGCGTCGGCGCTCGTCCAGCCGGCTGGGCGGGTTGCGTTCTTCTTGAGATCCCAGATGGCCGCGGAGTCGCACTTCCAGGCCAGCCCGCCATCGACGGGAAAGGCCCGATAAAGTTCGTAGAGAATCCAGTTGTCGCGGTCGATGACCAGGACGTGGCGGTCGCCATCGGATTTCGGGCCGCCTTCGATGTTGGCATCTTTGGGCACCGGGTACGGACCCGGGTCGCTCTCGTTGGCGTAGGCCGTGAATTTGATCTGGACCTTGGGCTGATTGCCGGAGACGATGTAGTAGGGGATCCCGCTGGGAGCGCCCTGCCACACCGTGCCGAAATCCGGATGGAGCGGGCGTTCAGCGCCGATCCTGGCAATGATCTGCGTGGATCTGGGATCGACCGCGTCGCGGGAGATATCCTGGTTCCACGCGTTGTCCGCCGGGAACACCCGCTTGCCGTGGAGGTCGGCGTTCAGCCCCAGTTCCGGCGGCGTCTGATCGGCGCCGAAGGCCGGTGTGGCCATAAAAAGCATCAGAAGTCCAGTGGCAGCGAGCCGCGTGTTGCAGGGCATGGGATATTCTCCTTTGGTTGTCGTCAGGCGCAGTATACTACTGTCGCTCATGGTGGCTCGTTATGGATTTACGCCGTATCATGTTCGGAGTTCACGTTCGGAGTTCACGCTTGAGCGTGTCTTCATGTGGAGGTAGCCGAGACACGCTAAAGCGTGAACTCCGAACCTGATGCGCCGAATGTGAACTCCGAACATCGAAAGGAATTCATGAAACCCGTCTCCAATGTGACCGTGCTGCAACAACTGGGCTGGCGATATGCGACCAAGAAATTCGACCCCACGCGGAAGATCCCGTCCGAGGACTGGAAGACGCTCGAGCAGTCGCTGTTGCTCACGCCGTCGTCGTACGGCCTGCAGCCGTGGAAGTTCATCATCATCACCGACCCGGCCAAACGCGCCGAACTGCGGCCACTCACCTGGAACCAGCCCCAGGTCACCGATTGTTCGCACTACGTCGTGTTCACCATCCGCAAGAACATCGACCCCGGGTACGTTCAGAGACTCATCGACCGCACTTCCGAGGTGAGGCAGATTCCGGCCACGAGCATCGAGCCCTACAAGCAGATGATGCTGAGCGACATTGTGCATGGACCGCAGAGCCTGCACGCCAGCGAATGGGCGGCCCGGCAGGTCTACATCTCCCTGGGTAACTTCATGACTTGCGCGGCCATGCTGGGGATCGACACCTGCCCTATCGAAGGCTTCGAGCCGCCCAGGTACGACCAGGTGCTGGGGCTGCCACACAAGGGACTGGCGGCGGTGGCGTGCTGCGCCGCCGGCTATCGGGCGGACGATGACAACTACGCGTCGATGACCAAGGTGCGTTTCAAGGCGGAGGATGTGATTGAGAGGATTTGAGGTTGGTCCGTAGTCAGTCGTCGGTGGTCCGTAGTCAGTGAGAGGCGGTGCGTATGAGGCGGATGTCTCTTGGGTGCGCGGGTGTTGGTGTGGCGATGGTGGCCGTGTGTCTGGTGGCGTGTGCGGGTGAACCCGGCGGTGACGTGCGGGCTTGGGCTCGCGGCGCGATTCTCGGGGAGGATCGCCCGGCCACACGGCCAGCGCAAGGCATCGAGGTTCGCCGCCAGGACTACGGGAAGTTCGGCGTGAATCGCTCAGTACTCGACACGCCCCTGAAGATCGGCGGCAAGTCGTTCGCACATGGACTGGGTACTCATGCCGTCAGCGAGATTGCCGTGAGTTTGCCCGCCGGGGCGGCGAAGTTCGAGGCGAGCGTCGGCGTGGACAACAATTATGACACGGCCGGGAAACATGGGTCGGTGGAGTTCATCGTCGAGGCGGCAGGGAAGGAACTGTATCGCTCTCAGGTAATGCGCGGCGGGCAGGAACCGGTGGCGGTCGGCGTGGACTTGGGCGGGCATCGGGAGTTTACACTGCGCGTGTCTGATGGCGGTGACGGGCCGGCGTACGACCAGGCCGACTGGTGCGAGGCGGCCGTCACGCTGGAAGATGGGAAGGTGTTGAGGCTGCACGAGCTTCCAGTGGTTGCGCCGCCGGCGGGGTCGCGGCTGTGGCCGAATCTGCCGTTCTCCTTTGTGCTGGGCGGGCAGGAATCGGCGAAGCTGCTGCCGGCATGGAAGCGGGCCGGCGAGAAGGCGGTGGAGCGGGATGGGAAGACGATCCAGCGTACGACATGGACGGACCCGGCGAGCGGGCTGGAGGTCATGTGCGAACTGACGCTCTTCGTGGATCACCCGGCCGCCGAGTGGGTCGTGCGGCTGAAAAACACCGGCACGGCCGATACGCCGATCATCGACAACATCCTGTCGCTGGACATGCGGCTGACCGTGCCTGAAAAGGGGACAGTCACGCTGCACCATGCCAACGGCAGCACCTGTGCGGCGACGGACTTTGTGCCGATCGATGCTTCTGTGGCGCCGGGAGCGGCCATCGCCCTGGCGCCCGGCGGCGGACGGTCATCGGATGGCCGGCTGCCGTTCTTCAACCTGGCGTGGGAAGGCGGCGGGCTGGTCGGAGCGATCGGCTGGTCCGGGCAGTGGTCGCTTAATCTCAATCGCGACGGCGGACGCAACGTACACTTGCGCGCCGGACAGCAGACGACGCATCTGAAGCTGCATCCGGGCGAGAGCATCCGCACGCCGCGGATTCTGCTGGTGTCGTGGGATGGGCCGGATCGCATGCGCGGGCACAACCTGCTGCGGCGGGTGATGCTGGCACATTATCTGCCCCGGCTGGGCGGCAAGCCGGTGATGGCGCCGATCACCAACAACACCTGGTTCACATTCAACGAAGGCAACAACGTCAACGCGGCCAACCAGTTCGAGTGCATCGCGCCGATGGCGGGGCTCGGTGTCGAGGCATATTGGCTGGACGCCGGCTGGTTCGAGGGCGGCTGGCCGGCCGGCGCGGGAAGCTGGACGCCGCGAAAGGATGCGTTCCCCGACGGACTGCGGCCCTTGGCGGATGCGGCCCACAAGCGTGGGATGAAGTTCGTGCTCTGGTTTGAGCCGGAACGCGTTCACCCGGCCAGTCGCATCGGCAAGGAACATCCGGAATGGGTGCTGCACGCCGGCGGCGGCGACGGGTTGTTCAATCTCGGCGACCCCAAGGCCGCGGCGTGGATGGCCGACTACCTGAGCCGGTGCGTTCGCGAGTGGGGGATCGACGTCTATCGCAACGACTTCAATATCGACCCCCTGCGCTTCTGGCAGGCGGCCGATGCGCCGGATCGCAAGGGCATGGCCGAGATTCGCTACATTGAGGGACTGTATGCGCTCTGGGATGCCCTGCTGGAGCGCAACCCGGGGATGTTCATCGACAACTGCTCCAGCGGCGGCCGACGGATCGACCTGGAAACGCTGAGCCGCAGCGTGCCGCTGTGGCGCAGCGACACGGCCTGCTGTGGCCATGCCGAGACGACTCAGGACCAGAACCAGGTCGCGGGCCTGAGCCTCTACGTGCCCACGTTCGGCACGGGCGTGTGGGGTTTCGATCCGTACACCTGGCGCAGCGCCGTGACCACGGGAAGTTCGATCTGCGTGGACACGCGCAAACAGGAATTCGCCGGAGAGTTGGCCCAGCAGGCCATCGCCGAGGCCAAGTCCCTGCGGCCGCTGTATGAGGGCGACTACTACCCCCTGGCCGGCGCGGCCATCGACGAGCGCCAATGGTGCGGCTGGCAATTCCATCGCCCGGACCTCGGCGAAGGCTTCGCCGTCTTCTTCCGCCGGGCCGCGAGTCCCTACGCCAGTTTCGACGCCGCTCTGCAAGGGCTCGACCCGCAGGCGACGTACGAGGTGAGTTTCCACCCCGGCTTCGCGGTCACGCAAAAAACACGTATGTCCGGCTCAGACCTCGCTCGTTTCCGGGTGGAAATCTCAGAGCGGAAGGCGAGTTTGCTGGTGAGGTATCGGAAGTTGGCGAAATAGGGATGGGTCTATGGGTGACCGATGTTCCATTCGGGAACTGGCGGTGGACGGCACAAGTGGTTACAACACATGGGTCGTTTGGCATTCATCGTTCATGCGTTGCACCATTACGCAGCACAGATGTGTGAGTGCCTTGTGGCGGTTGGCGAAATCCGAATCGTGGTTGCCGTGATACCGGAAGTGGGGTCGCACGATGAAAGCATCTGAGACGAAACTCCAGAAGATCATCGAAGGCACGAATCAATACGTCGTTCCACTCTACCAACGTCCATACAGTTGGGAGAAGAAGGAATGGTCGATGCTCTGGGACGACTTGCTGGATTTGGCCGAAGATGGGGACGGACGAACTCATTTCATTGGCTCCATTGTGACAATGCCAACGCAGTCGGTTCCAGAAGGTGTTGCAAAATTCCTTCTTATCGACGGACAGCAGCGTATTACGACCTTCTTCATCCTTCTTGCCGCTATCCGCGACCGCGCGACGGAACTCCAACTCGGAACTCTCGCACCTGAGATCGACGAAACGCTCCTTCGCAACAAATTCAAACAGGGAAGCGACGCGTACAAACTGCTGCCCACCCAAGCCGACCGTAGTGACTTTAGGGCCGTCATGAAGGGTGAAGCAACCAACGATGGCGGTCAGATCGGTCGAGCTTATGGGTTTTTTGCCAAGGCGCTTCGAGATCGCGACGGACTTGACCTTGAACGCCTGAAGCACCTCATTGTGGGCAGTTTGATTCTTGTCAGTATTGTGCTGGACCGCGACGACAACCCGCATCTGATCTTCGAGAGTCTTAACGCCAAGGGTCGGGCCCTGACGCAAGCCGATTTGATCCGGAACTACTTCTTCATGCGCATTCATGTGGCGGAGCAGGATCGGCTGTTCAGCGAGTATTGGCGCCCCATGCAAACCGCGTTGGCTGACAACCTCACAGAGTGCATACGCCACTTTTTGATGAAGGATGGCAACTTGGTGAAGCAGGGCGAAGTGTACTTCGCGCTGAAGGAACGGGTTGACCCGCGTCCTCAAAGCGAGGTACTGGAGTACCTTGCGGAACTGGCTAAGTACGCAGCCTACTATGCCAAACTGCTGACTCCCGAAAACGAGTCAGAAAGCGAAATCGCCGAACGTATCGCTCGATTGAACCGCATTGAGGTGACGACCGCCTATCCATTCCTTCTGAATGTCTACCACGACTACGCGCAGGGACGGATTACCGTGCCCGACTTTGTCGAGATTCTGGATTTGATCGAGAATTTCATGATTCGCCGATGGGTTTGCGCAGTGCCGACCTACGGCCTGAACAAGATATTTCCGCCGCTGTACCAGCAGGCCTCGCAGTATGCCACGCTCATCGACGGTGTCAAACAGACGCTGAAGACCAAGAATTATCCCCGTGATGTCGAGTTCCGTGAGCGAGTCGCTTCTTCGAGGCTTTATGGTCCAGCGGAGCGAGTTGACAAGACGAAATTGATCCTCGAGCGGCTTGAGGAGTCTTTTGCTCATCGGGAGCCCGTCAACTTTGGGGAGTTGACGATTGAGCATGTGATGCCCCAGACACTGACCCCATGGTGGCACGAGCACCTTGGCGAGTCATGGGAAGGTACTCACGAACTTCTCCTGCACACGCTCGGGAATCTGACACTCACCGGATACAACTCGCCGATGCAGAATGATCCCTATCCGGAAAAGAAAACTATCCTTACGCAGAGCCATCTGGAACTGAACAGGTTCTTTGGAACTGTTGATGCGTGGAATGAAGAGAATATCCGGGCACGAGCCGATGTATTATCCAACCGCGCAGTCGACATTTGGCCTTATTTTGGCGACCCCCAGGCAGGTGATGATTCTGTACCTTCCGACGTGACCGGGCGTACGCCAACGGCGGTCTGTGTACTCGGGCAACGCTTCGACTCGGAAACATGGCGTGATGTTGTACAACACACCGTTGAGGCCGTCGCCATGCTTGACTCCGATGGATTTCAGAGGATTGTCGAGCAGTTCCCCGCATTTCTTAACAACGATGCCTCCAAGTTCAGATCTCGTCGGGTGCTGTCTAACGGTGTTTGTGTAAACATGAATTTCAGTGCCGCGACCGCAAAGCGGTTTTGTCTGCAGATTACCGAGGCCGCAGGCATTACCGGGTCGGACTTCCGCATCGAGTTTTGAAACCAGGAAACGGGTCAGTGATCGGTGTCATTTCGGCGTCTATCGCCCCGCCAGCGGAATCGGAGTTCCATCCGCCCGTTTCCACACGGTTGAAAACTCGCGGTCATAGGTCCAGATCTTCAGGTGTTTTTCTCCTCCACAAAGAACGGC
Organism: Tepidisphaeraceae bacterium; assembly: GCA_049514055.1. GTDB lineage: Bacteria > Planctomycetota > Phycisphaerae > Tepidisphaerales > Tepidisphaeraceae > JANYKD01. The sequence continues at coordinate 8,369 of JBEKVL010000234.1, forward strand.
CAGGCAGGCATCGGCAAAATCGGGGCGAT
>JBEKVL010000235.1:0-8392 GCA_049514055.1 Tepidisphaeraceae bacterium
GGCACGTCTCCAGCTTCACCATCAATACGGGCGCCGGTGCATCCACGGTGAACCTCGGCGCGCCGGTGACCGGTGGTTACTCGCTGAGCGGATTCCAGATCAATTCGGCAACCACTCCCACGAGCCCCGGCGGCGTGCCGGTCATGATCAACGGCCAGGGTGCCAACGAGACCGTACACTACTTCGACACCTCGACGAACGTACCGGCCAACGTGCTGTTCAATCAGCGAACATTCTCGGCGATCTTCCCCGCTCCCAACACGGGCTACTACGCAACCCAATTCCAGGCCGCGTTCGGGAACGACCCCACCGTGACAACCTCGACCTACACCTCCGTCTCCATCGCGTACAACGGGGTGCAGACACCGATCAACATCAACTCGCGCAACGTCAACACCGTCGCCGACTCGCTGGGCAGCGGCACCAACATCGTTCAGCTCAGCGGCAGCTACAACTACAACATCGCGATCTACGGCGGCGCCAATGGCGGCAATCAGTTCAACGTGGACGGCACCCTGTCCACGCCGGGCGGACATGCAATCACCTTCAACGGCAACGGCGGAAACAACCTTCTCTACGCCAACTTCGCCGCCGGCGTCCCGACCGCTCCGCTGAACATCAGTTTCAACGGCGGACCTTCGGGATCCAACGGCAATCAATTGGAAATCGCCGGAGACGGCGTCACCTCCGCCGGAACATACTCGCCCAGCAGCACGCTGGCCGATGCCGGCGCCATCGCCCTGGGCACGGTGAATGTGAACTTCACAGGCGTGCAGCCGATCGTGGTCTACGGATTGCCCGACTTCAAAGCGATCACACCCGACGGCGCGGCAACCCTGGCCGTGAATTCGACTTCGCTGGCGGCGGTTCAGCATCAGAGCCTCACGTTGCAGACACTGACCGTGAACGGCGTCGTCACCTACACCGACGCGCCCAAGTTGACGCCGGTGGACGTGCAGGCCACGCTGCATTACGGCAAGGCCGTCGCCATCAGCGGCGACACCATGGTGGTCGGTTCCGATTCCGGCTCCGATGTCACCAACACCAACCCGGTGGTGGGATTCGCCTACGTCTACACCTGGCAGAACAACAGTTGGGTGGAGCAGGCGAAGCTCTCACCCAACGACCTGGGCACAGCCGGGGCGGCGCTGGGCTTCGGCAGCGAAGTTGCCATTGATGGCGACACCATTGTCGTCGGCGCTACCGCCGACAGCACGCTGGGCAGCCATGCCGGCGCGGTCTATGTCTTCAAGCGGACGACTTCCGACCCGACCGCCGCCGGCAATCCCACCTGGCACGAAGAGGCGAAACTGACGGCCTACGACGGAGCGGCGAACCGCCTGTTCGGCAATTCGCTTGCCGTCAGCGGAAATAAGATCCTGGTTGGCGATAAGGCCAATAACTCGGCGTATTTCTTCAATCGCACAGGCACGGTCTGGTCGCCGGTGATCTCGAAACTGTCTGGCAGCGGAGGGTTCGGCGCCGCGGTGGCCCTGACCGGAAACACGGCGGTAATCGGAGCGCCGACGGCCGCCAACGGCGAGGCGCTGGTCTACAACGCGGCCACGCTGACGGCCGTGGCGACGCTGACCGCTTCCGATCCCCAAAGCACCGAGAACTTCGGCGCTGCGGTTGCCATCAACGGAACCCGGATCGTCGTGGGCGCGCCGCTGTGGAACGGCAAGAACAACGCCCAGGGCCGGGCTTTTGTCTTCGACGACTTAGGCGGCGTCTGGACGCGCTTGGCGCGGCTGACGGCCGACGATGGACTGACGGCCGCGCAGGCGGTCAGTCAGGGTCATGCCGGCGATAACTTCGGCGCGTCGGTCGCGGTGGAAGGCAACTACGTCGTCGTGGGCGCCCCCGATGCCACCGTGAGTGCGGTAACCAACGCAGGCGCTGCCTACGTCTTCTTCAATCTTCCGGACCAGGGTTCCAATACCGGTTCCAGTTGGACGCGGTCGGGCGGATTGAACGGCATCGGTGAGTATGCCGAGACCAACCCGACCGGAACCACGCCGATCACTGACCCGAATCCAAATAGCTTCGGACAGACCGTGGCCATCGGCAATGGCCGGGTCGTGGCCGGCATTCCGGGTTACAACATCACCGGCGGTCCCAACATTGGCTCGATTCAGACGTTTACCACGACCGGCGTCTTCCCCAGCGCAAGCATCAACGGATACCCGGCGGCCGACCAGCTCCAGCCGACCGGCAGTCAGGGAACCAACATCCCCAATTTCGGGTCCAACTCACTGTACGATCCCGGCTCCCGGGAATTGTTCGTCGCCAGCCCCAATCAGGGCGCCGTCTATGTCTATGCCAACGAAGGATTGTACTGGGATTACCTCCAAACGCTGACTTATAGCGACGTGACCAGCACATCGAACTTCGGTTCGGCGATGGCACTCAGCGGCACCACACTGGCAATCGGAGCCTCGGGCAACGACGGGGTCTACATCTTCTACGGCTCCGGCGATTCGATCGGCGAAACCTGGAACTTCAGTGGTTGGGAACCGACCGGGGCAAGCGGCAGTTCGTTCGGCGCATCGGTCGCCCTCAGCGGTTCGACCTTGGTAGTCGGCGCGCCGACGGCAAACCTGTCCTACTCCTCCGCAAGTCAGCCGGACACGGGCTACGTCCTGCCTCTGGGCAGTACGGGCGATGCGGCGGTCTGGGCCCGCTCGGGCAATTCGTGGCTCCCGTCGCGGCTTCTGACGCCGTACGACTCGGCGATGCCGGACGATACCTCCTACACCTACACGTATCAGCAGACGATTGCCGCGCCGGCGGGATACGGCAGCGCGACGATGGGAGAAAATGTGGGGTCGGGTTCACAAACGTTCGGCGTCGGCAACGGCCAAGGCATGAAGGCGGGGGTTGCCGGTAATGCCGGAACCCTGACGATCGGCCCCTACACCTCAGTGTCGGTGTATGCCGTAGGCACTGATCCCCATTATAATTATGACAACAATACGGGTTCATCGGTCAATTGGGGGAGCTTCAGTATCGCGGTGAACACAATCGACGTCTCCGAAGACACGTTGCCGCTGGAGACTCTTACTGCCACAGCGGACAACACCTATACCGCCCTGGCTGGCGCGGGCTGGGGAAGCAGCGTGGGTATCACGGGCAACAGCGTGTTCGTCGGCGCGCCGGGCAAGAATCGCCTGGCGTTATACGATCTGGGCCAGAGCAGCTATGCCCATTGGGCGATGAGCGACGGCGAATTCTTGGGGGTCAACCCCCTGAAGCCGGCAAGCACCAGCGATCAGTCGGGTGGATTCGGCAGTGAAGTCTACGTGCAGAATTCGACTAATGTCCTGGTCGGCGCGTCAGGTGCGGGATCGGTGTATCCGTACACGTTCGCCGGCGACGCGCTCGCGCCAGGCACACCCATCACGCTCGGGGGTAGCGCCGGGGCGCACAACACCATTACTCAGCGACAGAACGAGTTGGTGCTTGGGGCTCCGACCAACTCCACCACTGGTCTGGCTTACCTGCGTACGGGCTCGGGTACGTCCTCAGGCATTCCCAACTTCGCCGAGTCGGTCACCGGTGCGCAGCCGGTCGGGTTCGGGTATGGCTCGTCGATCATCAGCGAAGGATTCTTCATCGTCGGCAGCACCGGCCTGACGGCTGGAACCTTCGACGGCATGTACAACTTCCGCCAGGAAGGCCCGCTGTGGACATCGTCCGGCGTGACGCTGCCGGACACGGCTTCGCTGGACCAGACCGGCTCGGGCGTTTCCATCGACGGGAATGTCGCTGTCGCCGGTGCGCAGGGATACGACGGCCGAGGCGCTTTCGTCGCCTACGCCAAGCCGGCCGGGACCGAAGCATGGGCGCGGCAACAGACCGTCGAAGCCAACGACGCACAGCCCGGCGATCAATTCGGCGCCAGCGTCAGCCTGAGCGGAAATACGCTCTTCGTCGGCGCTCCGGGCGAGAATGGCGGAGAAGGCGCCATCTACGTCTTCCAGCAACAAGGAACGACCTGGATCCAACAGTATGAATGGCTCGATCCCAATGCGACGCCGGGCGACCATTTCGGCGCTGCGGTGGCGCTGTTCTCGAACGACGCGGTGGCCGGTGATCCCGGGGCCAACAAGGCATACGCCTACACGCGCACCGGGATCTCGTGGAACACATCCCAGACCCTGAGCGGCACCGGATCCTTCGGCGCTTCGGTGGCGATCGATGCCACGGCCATTATGGTCGGCGCGCCAGCCAACGGAGCAGGCGCTGCGTATGCCTACCGGCGGAGCGGAACCTCGTGGCTGGCGGCAGGCACGCTGACGCAGAGCGGTGGACAAGCCGGTGATCAGTTCGGCACGTCGGTGGCAGTCGACGGTCCATACGCAGTAGTCGGCGCGCCCCATTCCTCCAGCAGCGGCGTGGTCGGCGGGGCGGCGGTGACTTTCTCGCTGTCGGGCACGACCTGGTCACAACAACAGGTGCTGAGCCTGGCTGCTGGAGCCGCGCCGGGAGATGGTTACGGCACCGCGGTGGCGCTGGCGGGAGATCGTCTTGCGGTCGGCGCGCCCAACAAGAGCGTCTACTACAATGCCACGCTGGGGAACGAGCCCGAGGGCGCCGCTTATGTCTACGGCCTGAACGGATCGGCCTGGCAGTCCGAAACAGTCATCGCGCCCCTGACCGGCGCCGATGCCTTCGCCGGCGATCAGGTGGGCCAATCGGTAGCTATCGGCGGCAACGACGTCATCGTCGGTGCTCCACAGTTGAACGGACGAATCGGCGCGCCGTCGACCGACGGCGCGGGATACGCATTCGTGCGCCACCTCTCGCCGCCGGGCACACTGAGCGTGCCGGAGTCCAACAGCACGCTGCTCAACAGCGCCCAGGCAAATGACATTGCCGGCACCATCGGCACCGTGGCGACCTCCGACTTCCGCTTCTTCGACATCAACAATTTCACGCTGCAAACCGGCAACGGCGACGCCACGGTCACGATCGGCTCCGCCGGCTTGAATGCCTACGGATTGCAGATTTTCACGGTCAGGACCGGTACGGGCAACAATACCCTGATCGACAACGCGGCCAACTTGAACACCACCGACGCCGGCCAATTCACCTACAACGGCGCGCTGGCCGCGAGCATGGGCCTGACGCCCGGCCAAACCCTGACGCCTGCCCAGCAGGCGGCGGTCTATACGCCCATTAGCACGTCCTTCAACTATGTCGGCGGCGCGGGCACGAACTCGTTGATCGCCAGCGCCGACGTCAACTGGGATCTGAACGGTGCCTCCCTGGCTTCGTCGGCCGGCGGGAGCATGACTCTCTCGAACGTCCGGAACGCGCAGTTGAACGGAGGAACCAGCGACAACTTCTTCACCGTGGAAAGCTGGGCGGGCAATGTAACGCTCAACGGCGGCAACGGATCCGATCAGTACACCGTGGACGCCGCGTTCGCTCCCAACGTCACCGTCAACGACACCGGCGCCGTCACGGGTGAACAGAATCAGTTGACCATCGTCGGCGGGGACGATGGCGACACGTTCAATGTCGCGCCGGCCGTTGTGAACCTTCTGCACAACAGCGTAGCGTTGTCAACTATCGACTACCTGGGAATACAGTCGCTGCATATAGTGGGCGGCGCGGCGAACGACACGATCAACGTCAACAACTTCAGCGGCAATGTGCTGACCCTCGACGGGCGCGGCGGATCGGACACCTACAACATCTACCCAGGCAACTCCGCCGGACAGATCTACGTGAGCGACAGCGGCCCCGCCTCCGACGGCACCAACAACATTGATACCCTGAACATCGACGAGAACCTGAACATCGACGCCGGCGGCAACAGTCTCGGACAGACCGTCTACACAAACATTAACTACGACAGCACGCTGGAAGCGGTGAACGCACAGCCCACCTCGGTCACGCTGGACGGCGGGGACAATTCGAGCCCCATCGCGATTAACGGCAATCAGATCACCGTCGGCGGGACCGTCGTGGCCACACTTTCGGCCAATACGGCACATGTGACGCTCAATCTCGGCAACGGCGACAAGACCGTGACGATCGGCAACGTCCCGGCCACGGTGCAGACGCTGGTGATCAACGGCGGCACCGGCAACGACACGCTGCACGAATCCGACCCGTCGAACACCTTCCACATCACCGGCGTGGACACTGGAACCGACAGCAGCCACAACTTCACGTTCAATAACATCGACAACATCACGGGTGGATCCGCGGGCTCGGTATTCATATATGACAGCAATTCGGCTCGCATCACTGGGAACGTGGATGGCGGTAGCGGCGGGGGCACGCTGGATGTCTCGGCGCTCACCACGCCGGTCAGCGTGAATCTTGGCGCCGGGACGGCCACACCCATCGGCGGCACTTTCACAGATATCAACTCGCTCGTCGGCAGCCAAAGCAGCAACGACACGCTAACCGGTGGAAATACGACCAACAGTTGGGCGATTACCGGCCAGAATTCCGGAACGGTAAACGGGAATATCTCGTTTGCGTCGTTTGAGAATTTGGCAGGCGGCACCGGCGGGGACACGTTCACTCTGACCGATAGCGGGAATATCACCGGCGATATCAATGGGGGTGGAACGGGATCGTCGCTGGTGTTCAATCTCGCCCAGGCCGTGAACACGGTGACCGTCGCCGGCGGGCTCGTCACCCGAAACGATCCGGTGACGACGCAATACACCAGTTTCGGAACCATCACTCTAAACACCCTGAGCGGTGCCGGCGCGTTCACCGTCGACGATTCGCTACCTGGATTCCCGGCGGTGGTGAATCTGTACGGCGGCAGCGGCGACGACTCATTCAACGTCAAGCTCGAGCCCGGCATCACTCCGACCATCAACGTGCATGGCGGCGGCGGAAACGACGTGCTCGCCGTGGACGATACGAGCAATGCTTCGCCCGATACCTCGACGCTGACGGCCACCACGATCACCGGCCTGGCGGGGGGTGCGCAGATTGACTACTTCGATATCCCCACCCTCAATCTGTCGCTTGGCCTCGGCGACGCGACCTTCACCGTCGCCGGCACCGATGCTGGAACGAACACCACCGTAACCGCGGGTGGTGGATCGCATGTCGTGAACACGCAGGCCACCAGTGGTCCGCTGACCGTCAATGGAGCGGCCGGCAGCAACACGTTCAATGTGGGTGTGGGCGGCATCACGCACAACATCGACTCGGTTGTCACCCTCATCGGCAGCGGGACCGACACCCTGACCGTCGACGATTCGGCCAGCAGCAGCTCTGAAATCGGAACGCTGACCTCAACGGCCATCACTGGATTGGGCATGACCGCGGGCCAAATCGACTACAGCGGATTCTCCACTCTCGCTGCAAGACTGGGCAACGGCGGCGGCACTTTCACGATTGCTTCGACAGCGGTGGGCACAACGAACAACGTCTCGTCTGGCTCGAACATTACCCTCATCGTCCAAAGCATCAGCGGGCCGACCTCGCTCATCGTAACCGGCGGGCCAGACACGATTCGCGTGAGCAACGCGAACGTGATCGACGGGATTCAGGCCGCGTTGACCATAACGGGTTCGGGAAGCGATACGCTGATTGTCGATGACACCGGGAGCGTCAAACCAAAGACCGGCAACCTGACCGGAACCAGCCTCAGCGGCCTGGGTATGGCCGGGAGCGGAATCACATATAGCGGCGTGGCCAATCTCCAGGTGCTGCTCGGCAGTGGCGGGAATTCTCTCACGGTGGCCGGAACCCACGCTGGAACCACCACCACGTTGCACGACGGCACCGGCGCCGACAACATCGCCGTTCAGGCGACCAGTGGGCCTACGCTTGTATACACGGATACGGGGCCAGACCAGATCACCATCGGTGCGAACGGCCTGGTCGGTGGTGTGCAGGGCGACGTCACCGTGATCGGCGGCGGGAAAGATTCACTGATCGTCGACGACAGCAGCGATGGTGCAACAGTCGGGGGCAATCTCACCGGCACCACGCTCACCGGCCTGCCGTTCGCCGGGGTCACTTACAGTGGCCTGGCGAATCTGAACATCAATCTCGGTAGTGCGGGCAACACGTTTGCCATTGCTTCCACTGCTCCGTTGACGACGACAACACTGAACAGCGGCTCGGGCAACGACACCGTCAACGTGGTGACCACTACCGGGGCGACTTTCGTGAACACCGGCCCGGGCATCAACCTCATCAACGTGACGGGCACGAACAACACCGTGGACGGCATTCAGGGCGCTCTGCTTATCACCGGTAGCGGTGCCGACACGCTTAACGTCAACGATACCGGCAGTACCACCGCCAAGACCGGAACCCTCACCTCCAGCACCCTCACCGGCCTGGCCATGGGCACGAGTGGCATCACCTACTCCGGCCTGGCCACCCTGAATCTCAACCTCGG
>JBEKVL010000236.1:0-8391 GCA_049514055.1 Tepidisphaeraceae bacterium
TCTCAATCGCCACGTCAAATCGCCCGGGACGATTGTTGATCGCCGGGTCGAGCGCTTCCGGGTGGTTCGTCGTCGCCGTCAGCAGCAGCCCACCGGTGGCGCGCGATTCGACCCCGTCGATCATGTTCAGGAACCGCGAGATGTTCACCAGGCTCAGCAGCCAGTCGAGGTCCTCAATCACGAGGATGGCCGGGGCCTGCTGCACCCAGCGATCAACGATGGACTGCAGATCATCGCTGTCGAACGTGCTGCAAGGGCGCGACACCAGCACCGGGATCTTCGGCAGCGCAGCCCCGATGTGCCGGATCAGGCTCGTCTTGCCGTTGCCCGGCGGGCCGTACAGCAGCACGCCCCGCCGATACGGCACGCGGAGCGCGCGATAGAGCGTGGCGACGTTCTCGCCGAAGAACCCGACGATGTCGGCTTCAACGCGCTGGCGGATCGCCTGCGGCAGGACCAGGTCCTGGCCATCCTCCGCCGCTCGCTTCAGTCGCCAGCCGCCGGCCCAGTCGTCGCCCGTGACGATCTGCCAGACCGACACGGCATTCTCGCGGCGCAGTTGCAGCACACGCTCGTGCAGTCGCAGGAACTGGTCGGCAGAAGGCACGGCGCAGAGCCAGACCGATTGCAGGTACGCGCCATCATCCCGGGGCCAGTACCATCGCGCCAGCACCACCTGGCTGCGGCGCAGGTTCAGGAATCCGCAGGCCCGTGTCCGCACGCAGTCCAAGTCTACCGTCAGGACCGATAGCGCCTCGCCGCCGTCCACGCTGCCCGGCGGGGTCTCCCAAACCGCTTCCTCGCCGAGTTGCTCGATGTGCTCATCGATGTCGTGCAACTCAGAAGAATCGCAGTGGAAGATGTGCCAGTCGGCGATGCCGTTGGCCTGCAGATAGCCGCGCAGCGCGCCCACGGCACGCTCGGCCAGCGTAAACCCGGCCGGGAGCGCGCCGCCGACGGGCGCGGACTGGGCCTCAGCTTTGATCGGATGATGTTCGGTTTGAAACAGCATAGTCTCAGGTGCCCTTCGGGCACGGTAGCGGCGCGGCCGGCGGCCGCGCGCACGCCTCTTCTTGCCACACATCATGGAATTGCCGCCCAACGCTCGATCAACGACAAAGCCGGACCAAGCGGCGCTCGTTGTCTGGAGCTTCTGAATATGAGCAGGGGTCAATGCGGTTGCGCGTTCAGCGCCGGCCAAGAGCCGGGCCCAGGCGGCCCGCGATATGAGATGTTGGATAGCGTGTACTTAGCATTGCTGACTCCGAAGCGACAGAAGTTATCCAGCTCAGAGGGGAAATGCAAGAGAAGAAATCTGGAGTCTCCCGGCACTTTGAATGGGCGCAGGGAACCCACGGCGGACGGGAGCGCGTCGTATCGGCATGATCACGAGTAGTGGCAAGGCCAGGATGTCTGGGGCAGGTTGGCATCAGCGATCGTTGTACAGAGGATCCCTCGCTTGTCCTTGTTGCTCTGGCTCGGTCCAGACACTCGCGCCGGCGTCTGGCTCAGGCGTTGACCAGCACGGCCGTATTTCCGGCTCGAGTGCTGATCGCCTGTAGGCCCCGCAGCAGGCGGTATACCGGCAACTTATACGCGTTCTCCCAGTAGATCACCTCCTCCGCAATCTCCTGGCACAGCTGCTCCTCTTCCCGCTGTAACAGGGCCAGGAAGCCGCCAGCGAGGCAGACGCACCACAACATCCGCTCCAGGGCCAGAAACGAGTGCGTCAGGAACTTTTCCGCGTGTATCAGTTGGCCTATGAAACGCTTGCCGTCTTCTGCCCGCCATCGCAAACCGTAGCCACGGCGGATCTGCCGAGGGCCGGCGCGCTGGTCCACCAGACCGCAGGTCAGCAACACCCATCGCTGGTTGTTACCGAATCGGTAGGTCGGGGCCACCAGCCAGAGGTTCGGCGGCGTGCCGTATTGCGGCACTGTCCCGGCTGGAAGCCGCACCGGCAAGGTGACGGCATGGCCACGAGACGGGCGATTGGCCAGAGCCCAGTCTGCCCATGCACCGGCCGGGCAGACGCGACCATCGGGGCCGATCAGGCCACGGTCTTCCCGCAGGCGGACGATCCATCTCTTCTGCACACCAAGCAACGCGGACAGGATCTCCGGCCGGTCACCGCCGCGATCGATCAACCAGATGCCTTTGCCCGCCGTGGCTTCCCGGATGGTCCAGAACCAGCGGCAGATCAGGTCGTTCTCGCTCCGATATTCCGGCTGATGGGTGGAGTAGGGCCGAAGCATCAGGGGCGTAAGCGTCTGGTGCCCGGGGCTCCAATGCCAGGCTCCCCAGCACCAGTAGCCATTGACCAAGGGATCGCCCGGCCGGGAGGCATCACGGATCGTACACAGGTACTCCATTCGGCGGGCATACGGCTTGGCCAGTTCCGTGCCATCCATGGGGATCAGATCATCCTCCTCGATCCAGCGGGCCTGCTCGGAGAGAATCATGGCCGCCCAGCCCTGGTGATCCCAGTGCCGATCCGACAGATGATGGCTCATCCGTTCCACCGCATCGGCCAACTGGGTGGACGATTCGGCGAACAACCGGGCCGCGTTGCTCAGTTGCACCGACCCGGTGAAGACGATGCCGGCCGTCAATTCCCGCATCACCCTCAAGGGGCCATGGTCTACCAGCATCCCAAAAGGTTTGAGATAATCCCCCAGCAGTGCCGATACCTTTTTATAGGCATCTCCGACCAACATAACCGCCTCCTTGCAGTTGAAGTCCAATCTCTGCATCGGAAGCGGTCTGCGCAAAACTAAAGTGCCGGGAGACTCCAGAAGAAATCAGCAGAAGAAATCAGCAGTTGATTCGACGCAATCAACCAACAGCGCGAACGCGGCCGAACATCAAAGCTCAGGAACCTTCTCTACGCTCAAGGGTTCGAGGGTATCGGTGTGGCGATGGTGCGCGCTGTAATAAGGCTGCCCGGGGTCGCCGCAGCCCCGGCTTCCTTCATGTCCGGATCGTGTAGAGCCACCAGCGTGCCTTGGGCTTCTTGGGGTTCTTCGCCTGCCGCTCGCAGTAGACGGTCATGCGTTCTCCCGTGGCGGTCTCGATGCTGAACCAGTGCCGGCGCAGATACATCTCCCCACAATCCGGCGTGCTGGTCTTCCACGTCGAGAGCAGACGTGGCCACGGTGTAGATCTTGTCCCGCCAGGTGAACCGAGCCGGCAGCCCCGGTTCTCCACGGGACATGGCGCCGGCATCGAAGGTGCCCGCCACCGGCACGATGGCCTCGCTGACAAACTCCTCGTGCTGATCGCGGCCCGTGTTCATCGCTGCTGCCACCCTTGGTGTTACGTGTCCTGAAAGCATATGTCTGGCGGGCATTGTACCGTGTTCGCGAAGTCGGCAGGAGCAGATTCGACAAACTGCCGCTCGCGGCGATCCATGCGCGTGTTTCGCTTCCCCTTCGCAACATCGTACGACAGGCGCGTATCAGAGGTAGGAGGAATCGCATGCGCGGACGCGTCCATCTGACTGGGCTCATGCCTCTTCTCATGATTGTCCTGGCTGGCTGTGCGACGGTGCCTCCGGGTCCACCGAGCCCCTCAGCCGGTCCGGGCGCCGTCACAAGCCAGCCAGTTGGCGCTGCTGAAGAGAAGGTGGTCCGCATTCTGATCGCCTATCACTCGCGTACGGGCAATACCGAAAAGATGGCGCGAGGGGTCGCCGAAGGGGTCAATCGCCTGCCGGGTGCCATCGCCGTCGTCAAGAAAGTCAGCGAGGTTTCCAAAGAAGATCTGGAGGCAGCCGATGGGATCATTCTGGGATGTCCGACCTACTATGCGAATATCCCCGGCGAGATGAAGGTGATCCTCGATGACTGGTCATGGAAGATGAAAGTCGATCTTACCGACAAGGCTGGCGGCGCGTTCGCCACGGCCGGGGGCTTGGAAGGAGGCCAGCAACACGTCGTGGTGTCGCTGCTGTTGTTCATGCTGCACAACCGGATGGTCGTTGCGGGTCCGCTGTATCGCAACGAGACCACCGGCAGCATTTGGGCGGAGGCTGGGGCCGCCGCGATCACCGGGCCGCTCGATCCGGGCATCAGCGAAGCGGAAATCGACGGAGCGCGCCGCCTGGGGGAACGATTGGCGCGCCTGGCCAGCAAGATGAAGGTGCAGCGCACAGCCTTGCCGTAGCGTCATCGCTCCCCCGAACCCAAACGATGTCCTGCCGGAGACCACCGCGTCCGTCGAACTGGCAACGAAAACAGCGGCCGTTGGGTTTCGTCGTCGGTAGAGAGGCAATATCGCGTGGCCCCGATGGCGCCTCAGATCAGCAAGTGATTTACCCTCCGAAATTGATCCACCGAACCTCGTCGGACGCCGCACATCGCGGCCTGCTTCGTTCGTACAACCTGACCTGTGGCGCGCATCAAGCCCAGGATGACCAGCTATTTGGTGCAACACGATTCTCCGGCTTGCGGTGCCTGCCGATTTTAACATCGATCCGACACGCAGGCCGCGCGGCAGAGAGCCTGTTTCAAATCCAAAGGCGGGCATCCACGCAATGGATCGAAGGCGATAAGAAGTTTGAACACCACATCAACGATCACTCGCCCGTCCTGAAGCCACGCGCCGTTCTACATCAGTCGCGCTGGCATACCTTTCCAGCAGACGCGAGAACTCGATCAGCAGCCTGTCCATTTCAGAAGCGTTCAGTACAGCCGTAGTTCCGTAGACCACCCCGACAACTCCTGTCGTGTGGTCCTTGATCTTTCCCGCCATCGAATCCTTGACCGGGTTGCCCATTGGGATGCTTGGCGAGCATTCTCCGCCTTGCTTGCCGCAAACGCATATCAGCCCGGCCAGTTCAATCTCCTGGCCTGTGGCATTGAATATGTATTTCTCGTTCTCCCGTCCGTAGCGAATCTCGACAGCCGGAACCACGGTGCCAATATCCAACAGCGAAATCGGCAACCAAAACTGTAGCGAGTCGTCGTCGCAAATATCATTTCACCCCTGTATTTCCCGAAGATTTCGCGAGAAATGTACCTCGAAGAATGCAATAGATTGGCCTCCGCCGCGTTGAAAGTGGCGGGAATCCCCCCAAACAGGCCCGAATCTTCGAGGAGACCAGATCATGCGAAAGGCGATGGACCGCCTACAACGACTGAATTGCCAGCCGGTCACCAACGTGAAGCTGAATCTGGCTTGCCGCGACGAGATCATCTCCATCCTGGCGGCGATGCAACACATTTACTCACAACCGAAGCTGCGTGATGAGATCCTGTTGGCGGTGGCCGCGGACGTCAATGCCAGTTCCAGCAGCAAACGGGGACGCCGGGGACTGGACTACTGGCCGATCCTGGTGCTGGCCGGCGTCCGCCTGGGCTGCAACCTCGATTACGACAAACTTCAGGATCTGGCCGAGCAGCATCGCGCCTTGCGGCACATCATGGGGATCGGCGACTGGGAGGAGCAGACCTGCTTCGACTGGCGGCGGATTCAGGACAACCTCACGCTCATCCGCCCCGAGACGCTGGAGCGTATCAACCACCTGATTGTCGGCGAGGGCCACCGCCTGGTTCCTGTCGCCACCGGCCTATGCGATTTCGGACTCTGGCCTGCCTTACGATCATTCCATCAAGTAATTTCGCTGAATTCGTGGGCGCCTTGCATTTCCCGCGGTATTTGGAAAGAGCTGAATGTGAACAACCACATTATCCATGACCAGCGCTGACCCGTTCATCCCGCCCGTCGCCAGCCGCCAATCCGTGCCCTCGTTTGGGGGTTTGAACTCGGTCCAGTCGGCGGCGGCCGCCACGTCGAGCGAGTGCTGCACGGCCTCCGCTTGGGGCGACTCCGGCGGCCTAGCCATGTCGATGGCCGACCCGAGCCACTCGATGGCGTAGCTGTCCACCAGTGAGTCCCAGAAGTAGCGGAGCGTGCTATGCCGGTCGAACATGTCCAGCCCCAGCCAGCGGTTACCCTCGAACACGGTCACGCCCACCGCCTGCTCGGGCAAGCGCAACTCGGCCCGGAAGGCGTCCAGATCCACCTTCCGCTTCTCGTAGGCGTCGCTCAAAGCCGAGGTCTTGCTATGCACCCCGGCGGCTGACAGGCTGGACTGCACTTCATCCCACACTGCACCCTGGCCACCGTCATAACCGGTGTGCTCACGCAGGGAGGTATCAACCCGACCGAGTTTGCCAGAGCGAACACGGCGGCTGGCCGTCTTGCCTGGCGTGAACTGGGCGCTGTTTTAGCGCCAGCGCCGGGCTTCCACGCAGCTCACCGGGATGTCCAGCGTCGCTCCGGCCGGGACCATCACGTCGGTGTTGAGGATGCGGTTCTGTTTGGCCCCGACCAGTTCCTGACCATCCATGAGGAAGAGCCGTGTCTCCAGCGTGTTCTGTACCCGCGGCGTCGGCACCTGCCCATGCTCACCGATCTCGGTGACGCGAACCTGGGGCAGGGTCTGGAGGTCCAGCACCCGGTAGTCCGGCAGGTCGTGCGAGGAACCCAAGATCGGGACGATGTGCAGCCCTCGTCCCTGGGGCTTCTCAGGACGGACGGAATGGGCACGATCGGCAATGACGGTATTCATACACGGCCTTTCCGCGGCGACGCCGCTTCTCTTTCGGGGGCCGAAACAGCCTTCCACCAGCCCCTATTCCGGTGAAGGGCGAAGTAAACCTATGCCTGCTGGGTGGGTCTCCACCAGCGTGGCGGCCGGTGACATCGTTCAACGGTGACGACTTTGGAATCGGCGAGATTCCCCGCCAGCCGTCGAGATTTCGTCAACTTGAGGCTGTAGTCCCGCTCAATGTCGGAGGCCACACTGTCGCCGAGGAAATAGCCACGGCAGCCGGAACCTGCGTCATACTCCCGGCCCATGGTGATCACCTCTTCGACTGCTTGGGGGGAGATGGCCCGGTTCTTTGCCCGGTGGCTGGCGTGCTTGGAGAATTCAAACGCGACGATGTTCATGACGACCTCCGCTGGTTGCCAGAAACTCAAAGTCGCTCTCGACGCGGGCATAGTGTGACAACCCTCACTGACGGCCCTCGGACGGTGCTCCGAAAGACAGTCATCGACGCCGTTAATGGCCCGCCAATGGTGCCGACGACATATTGGAGATCTGTCGGCGCCAAGCCAGGCGTCTCGCCCGGCTCTCGATGCCAGCGCGGATCTGGCCATCGCGAGTGACCGAAATGTCAATCGACATTACCGACCATTTGTCCAGGAGGTCACGCAGGGAATTGGCCGCCAGCAGTAATTCAATTATCCCGTGGCCCTCACATGTGTAGCTGAAGAACTCTCGGCAGAAGAGCGTGGAAGTTCCCGATGGGCGAGGTGATAACACACACCATCCAATTGGGGCCGGGCCGCATTCGAGTCGTTCCAGTGTAAGTGCTGTTATACAATTGTTACGATAGGCAAGGCCGCAGGCGGGAACTGATTCAGGACAAATCGACTGAAGTACTGTTTCCCATTTATCACGGAGCCTGCCCCAAGTTGGTGTTCCTTGCGCGGTCATGATCGCCACATCACCACGAAGGTGCAGGAGGATCGCGTTTTCCAACTCCGTTGGAATGCGCGCGAGAATCTCCGGATCGGTGAGCTTCAATAGTCGCGGCGACTCGGTGCCAATCCATACGGGCATGCCCACAGATGCAAGAATGCTGGTCACTGGAACAGTGGCGGTGCAAACCGGCTCGGCGATTGCCGAACGGGCATCACAATAGAAATCCACCAATTCAAGGAGTTCCCCGAGTTCGCGTCCTTTCCCAGCGGTGCGGATGGCGATCAAATGCGCAATCTGCTAGGCCGCCTGGGCATGCAGGCCATCGCCGATGTCTTCCGCAAGGAGAATCGTCGCACCTTCAGCCTGGTTCGGGCCGCTCAGGCGTGGTCCTCCCCTCTGCCAGTCGCCCTCTACAGCGACGAGTACGACTTCGCGGACTACATGCGATACAACCTCAGCGCGGGGGTGCAGGGGCTTCTCTGGGCGCCCGAGGTGCGCCACGCGGACAACGAAAGAGACTGGGCATTGCGGGTCGGCGCCGCCGCGTTTTCCTCGCGGATGATCTACAATGGCTGGCAGTTTCCCAACTTTCCCTGGCTGAAGCCCAACCTCGCCGCCAATGAGCGAAACCAGTTCCTGCCAGATGACAATCCCTACCTGAGGATCACCCGTCGCTTCAACAACCTGCGCATGGCGTTGCTGCCGTATCTCTATCAGGCGTATGGCGACTATCATCGCAAGGGAATTCCGCCGGTGCGTCCGCTGGTGTCCGATTGGCCTGAGGATCCCTACACCCGGCACATCGGTGACCAGTGGATGCTTGGCTCCGACCTTCTCGTGGCCCCCTTGACCGAAGCCAACTCGTTTGTCGCCTACAACGGCCTGGTGGTGGATGA
>JBEKVL010000237.1:0-8382 GCA_049514055.1 Tepidisphaeraceae bacterium
CAATGGCCTGCTGCACCAGCGAAGCGGCTGCCGGCGACAATTCACCGCGCCGCAGCGATGCTGAAGCTCGGCCCAACCCGCCAAATCCCTCGCGTCCGGAATACCCAGGATTAAGTTCTCGCGGCCCCACGAGATGATCGATCAGATCGTGCTCGTTTGCGATGCCGCAGTCGAATGCAGTGAGGGTCATCCCCCAATCAACCCGTGAGCGATGGATCCTCACACCGGGTTCGTCTAGCCACCGCATCAGACCGAACATACGACGACTGTGCTCGACCGTCCATTGCCCCGCCGCAACAGTAATCGCGTCAGTCATCCCGGCGACGGGGAGATCCAAATAGATCGTCCGGAACTCATATGCCCCCCATTCGGGCTTCGCTGTCAGTTTCGCTGAAGGGATTGCCGCAAGCAGGGATTCACTCGCATCAATACTGAAAGCAGCCAGCCCTGCCGGAACATGGTGTGCCAGCATCCAGTGGAGAATTGAATGTGCGACCGCATACCTGATATTGGGCGTCTCCACACCGATGAATTCGCGGATCAGACTCGCCTTCCACCCGCGATCTCTGGTGGGATGCAACAAACACAATGCTCGCACGGCTTCGAGCCCGTCGGCATCGCGGCAATCGGCTGGCCGGTTGCGCCACCACTCCAGCCACACTTCATGCATCGGCAACTCCGTAATCGGCCGCAAGCTCGGCAGCCTTTTCGATCCTTTCGCGACGTCGAACACATGCGGGAATTCATACCGAATCGATCCCAACGGCTGAACCTCCGCATCCCCGCCGTGCCGTTTCAAGGTTATGGGCTCTTCCCGATGCTCGTGAATCAGTTCATCCAGCGACTTCAGCAGCGCCACCGCCGCCGGCGAGCCGACCTTGACATCGCGCTTCTGCGGCGGCGTTGGCGGCGTTCGCTTCGTCGGGTCCATCAGACCCAGCCCATCATTGAGCGTTATCTTTGCCTGCTCGACCTGCAACAGCTTGCCCAGGTAGACCTGCTCGTCGCGGCTCACCTGCGGATGCGCCGCCTGATACGCCTTCGCGGCCACCTCGATCTTGTGAATCGACCGCTCCTGGTCGCGCATCTGTGAGAGCAAATCCAGGCCAGCCAGTCGCTGCGATGCGTTGGCGGCACCGGTAAGCCTCACCGCGCTTTCCAACACAGCGCCGTCCTTGAGCGACAGAATCAGCCCCAGTACCCCACGGCGAAGATCGCCGGCCTTGCGCCCCAACAGCGGCTCGATTACGCTCAGATCGTCCTCCGAGATCTTCACCTTCTTCATCGTGGTGACCGCTGTCTCTCGCACGTCGCCGGAGGCATCGCCCACGAGTTTGAGCAACGCCTGCCGCGACGCGGTATCGAGTTCGGTTTGCGAGCCCAGCAATGCGGCCGTCCAGCACCGAGTGCCGGGCGACATGTCCCCAAGGTAGGGCAGCAGCGCAGATGGCGGCCGAACGCCCAGGGCCAGCACAATCGCGTCGGCCACGCCTTCTCGCGTTACCTGCATCTTCAACCACGGCCACACAAGTGGCTTGGTCTCTTTGGGCTTCTCCGGCGCGCGAACGTGGAGCCTGCCCAGTCGCTCGAACAGGTCCCCCGAGCCTTTCGGTGGTATCTGCTTCTCGGAATAATAGCGCGACCCGCCCAGCATCGGCACGATGACACCCGCATCCTCGTCGTCGACGCCACTGGAGCCGGTCATCCGGCGGTAGAGAACCCCGCTTGCCAGCGCGGCTGCATAGCCGGCCACATGCAGATCGGCATCGTCCACCGATTCGCGGAAGTGATCGTAGGACTCCTTCAGGCCGATCATCCCCAGGAAATGTAACGCGATAAACCGCATTTCCGGCTTCTTGTGAGCGAGCAGCTTCGTGGCCGGGGCGATGGCCGCCGGCGCATCCTCAAAGGCAATTGCCCACAGCGCGAAGAATGCCTTCTCCGCATCATCGCCGCCCAGCGCGATCGTTCTGGCCGGCTCGTCGTCCAGCATCTTCGACACCGTCTCCAGTGTTTGCTCGATATACTTGGCGCTCACCGAATCCAACTGCAAACCCAGCCACACATTCGCCGCCCGCACGGTGGCGCTGAAACGCGCGAGGTTGTTTTCGCTGATCGTTCGGAGTATCCGCCGGAACGCGTCGGGATGCGAGAAATCGATTGACTCCAGGATCGTCTGACGCAATCCTTCCTGGCGCTGCGCGGCCAGCAGCATCTTCTCGATGAACTCCCAGCATTCCGGCTTGCGGCTGCACAGAAACGCCTCCACGACATGCCGGCCGAACTGTCCAACTTCGTGCGTGCCGGCGGCCGATTCGCACAGTATCCGCTCGATCTCCGCACCGCGCGGTCCACCGACTTCGATGGCCCCGGCCAGAAGCGTGCCGATCACCCGGCTGCCGCCGTAAGGCGAGATGTGCGCGGCATGAGCTGCGATCCACTCCAGATCCTGCCCATATCCTTCGAGCGCGTCAACCAGTGTTGCGAGAAACGCTCGCCGCCGGGCCAGCAGCAGTTCCGGGCGGCTCGGCGCGCGGAACGGCTTGCGCGTGTATCCATACTGCACCGGTAGCCGCACATGCAGATCCCAGGCAGCGCGGAACACATCCGCATAGTCCGCGAAGAGCGTCTCGCCCAGCTTGATGAGTTCCGCTTCTTTCAGCTTTGCCAGACGCTCGACGCCCTTGGATCGCCTGGCCCAGCCGCGCTCATGGCTGGCCGGCTCGCCGGTTTCGTTGCAGCCGAGCAGGAGATTCCCGACCGCCCGCAGATTCTGGTCCAGCCCGCTCAGCCGCTTGGTGCGGGTCTGCACCCATGGCTTGACCGTCTTCGCCGCTTCCAGCCTCGCCCTGATTTCTTCTGTTGTCAGCATGACTCAGGCTCCCGCGAGAAAGGTCAGCCGGATGAACACCAGCCGGCTGTCCGATGTGAGATGAACAATGGCATCGAGATCGCGGTATTCGACCTCGTCAATCACCACCAGATACAGGCCGTCCTCAAACGCTTCAATGGCTGTCTGCACCGCCACGGGCGCATCAACCTTGGCCGGCGGCCGCAGTTTCGGATCGCGGCCCTCGGGGCTGATTCGGCCGCGCGACTCGCCGTCGTCGATCTGCCGGGCTGAAAGGACGCGATCCAGGCGCCGGGCCTCCCGCCGCTTTGCGAAGGCCGCGACTTCGCTGAGAACCACATGGGCAATGACATCCCGCAGCTTTCGCGGCCCGCCATCGCCCAGATCATCCGGCGGCGGCACCGAAAACCCCTCGAACAGAGGCCGCCTCTGACCCACCGCCTGGCCCTGAATGATGAGCATGATCGAAGCATACCCTCACAAACATGATTTGCCAGTCTTGGTTGAACAGAACATGGGTATTGGCTATCCCTGTGTGGCAACCGGTTGGGAAATGCACTGTTGGGAAATGCCCTGTAGTTCTGCCGCACCTCCGCATACGATTCCCGCATGGTCTGGCTTTACTATGTCATTCTTTTGCTGGTGATGTTGGCCGGGGTGCTGCTGACGCTGATGACCCTGCCGGGACTGTGGCTGATGCTCGCGGCGACGGCCGGTTATGCGTGGCTCACGCATTTCAAATATATCAGCCTTACCATGCTCGGCATACTACTGGGCATCACGGTCGTGGCGGAAATACTTGAGACGTTCGCGGCCGGGCACATGGCGAGGAAATCCGGGGGCAGCCGCCGCGCATCCATTGGCGCACTTGTCGGCGGCGTCGCGGGCGCGGCTCTGCTCGCAGTGCCGCTGCCGGTCATCGGGATCCTGGTCGGGGCATGCCTCGGCGCGTTCGCGGGAGCCATGCTGATGGAAGTGACCAAACGTGGGGATGCGGCCAAATCGCTCGATGTGGGCATCGCGGCGGCCAAGGGAAAGCTGGCCGGCACGCTGCTGAAAGTCGCCTTGGCCGGGCTGGTGCTGCTGCTGACTGCATGGCGTGCGCTGCCGATTTGATGCTCGGCGTCTGCCTTGTTGTTGCGGACAATGGGAGGGGCGACAGTTTCTCCGCCGGCGCTTCGCGGAGCAACATCCGGCCATGCAGGAACGCGGCCCTCCCGACTGCCGGGAGTTCCGGCCACACCCGATGCGCGACTGCCATATATCGGCTAAAGCGGTTCGGCACTTCTCGCCGATAGTACAAACACTAGAATTCGTCGGGAAAGACCAAGTGCAATGCAGCTAACACCCCAGCAGTTCGGCAGCATTCTGTCCAACTTACGCGGAGGCGGATCGTCGTCGCGTGGCTCAGAACAGCGACGGCATTCACGGATCAGGGTGCGGGCCAGGGTCGCGGTCGCCTCGATGGACAATGCCCAGGCCGTTCGGAGCTACAGCGTGCTGACGAGTGACATCTCGATCAGCGGGATTGCGGTGATGCAGTCCACGGTCGCGGCGGCCGGCTCGCACCTGCTGGTGCGATTGCCGCGACAGGAATCGCCCGCAATCACCATCTTGTGTACGGTGAGCCGTTGCAGTCAGCTTGCCGACGGCCTGTATTGCGTCGGGGCCCAGTTTGTGCAGGAAATCACTTCGGGCCTCATGCGGCCGCCCCTGGCGGTCGGGCGCGCGGACGAGCGCGCGTAACAATGTGTCGCTGGTCAGCAGGAACCAGCCATCATCGGGAAAGGGTTCGTGCGTGGAGTTGACAGCCCAGCAATTCAACGACGTATTGGCGTCTCTGCGCCAGGCATGTCGTGTCAGTGACGGCGCGGAATTGCGGCGTTACGGCCGGCTTGAAGTCCAGACAAAGCTGGCGGCGGCAATCATCGAGGATCAGACTACCAGATGCTATTCGGTCCTCACCTGCGACCTGTCCATCGGCGGGATCGGCCTCTACCAATCGACACCGGCCCCTGCGGGCGGACGATTGCTGGTGCGGCTGCCATCGTCCGATGGATCAACCGTGGTAATGGTCTGTTCGGTGGCTTATTGCAACATCCTGGCCGACGGCATATACGGCATCGGAGCGGAGTTTGTGGGTGAAGCCGACGCGACGTTAGTTCGGGCGGCGGGATGGACAGATGCCCCGGCATCGCGGCCGCCGGGACGGGTTGCTCCATAGGGCATAGCCCAACCAGTCGTCAGGACCATCCTAGCCCTGATGGGGCTGGATCACGAGAAACTGACCTACCGCTACGCCGACCGCGATTTCCGGCTGACGAATGTGGCGGGGAATGTGGCGAAGGGGATCACGGCGTGAATATCACAGCCGATGCAACCCCGTGCTCGGCCGGCCGAGCAGATTCATGATGCGCTTCTCCGTGGGCGGATGGGTCATAAAAAGCTGCGCGGCGGAGGCCATGGGATTGAAAGGCTCGATGATGAACATCGAGTTGAACGCGGGATTGGTGTCGAGTGGAATGCCTTTTGCGGCCATCTCCAGTTTTTCCAGTGCGCTGGCGAGGTACATGGGATCGCCGCAGAGTTCGGCCCCGCCGGTGTCGGCGGCGTATTCGCGCTGGCGGCTGATGGCCATCTGGATCAGTCCGGCCGCGATGGGGCCGAGGATGAGGAAGAGCAGGCCGGCGATCGGATTGCCGCCTTCGCGGTCGTTGCTGGACCGGCCGCCGCCGAACATGAACATATAGCCAAGGTAGCTGATGGCCCCGGCGACGGTGGCGGCGATGGTCTGGAGCAGGATGTCACGATGGCGGACGTGACTCAGTTCATGCCCCATGACACCGGCGACTTCGTTCTCGTCGAGCAGGCGCAAGAGGCCCTCGGTGGCGCAGACGGCCGCGTTGCCGGGATTCCGGCCGGTCGCAAAGGCGTTCGGAGCGTCGTGAGGAGAAATGTAGACACGCGGCATGGGCAGGTTCGCCCGCTGGGCCAGTCGGCCGACGATGCGATAGAGCGGGTGCTCCGGGCCGACTTCCTGGGCGCTCATGGACATGAGGGCGATCTTGTCGCTGAAGAAAAAACCGATGAAATTCATGACGCCGGCCATGACGAGGGCGAACACCAGCCCGTTCTGGCCGCCGATGGCGTATCCGCCGCCCAGCACCAGGGCGGTGAGGATGAAGAAGAGGAGTCCGGTCTTGAGGGTGTTGATGAACATTGCAGTGCTCCTGGAGTCGTGCTTGTTGTTTGCGGAATGATAGCGGATGAAGGCGATCGGCACGATTAGAAACCCGGGTGAAATTTACACATCGCCGGGCCTGATGAAACTCGCCGCCCCTAAGCTGCGGCGTGATCCCTTGCCAATAGTACCACAACAGGATACTATAGCTCTTGTGAGCAAGCACGAGCGCACGCTGAAGGCCATCTTCGCTGACCCGATCCGGGCAAACATCAACTGGTCGGACATCGAAGCGATGCTGGCACACATGGGCGCCGACCTCAGCGAAGGCGCGGGCTCGCGGGTGCGAATCGCCTTGAACGGCGTCCGCGCCGTGTTTCACCGTCCACATCCGCAGAAAGAAACAGACAAAGGCGCGGTGAAGTCGATGAGGCGATTTCTTGTCGAAGCAGGAGTACGACCATGATGCAGTACAAGGGCTATATCGGAAAGGTGGAGTACGACGCGGAGGCCGCGATCCTGCATGGCGAGGTGATTGGCATCCGCGATGTCGTGACCTTCCAGGGCCGCTCGGTGGATGAGGTGAATCAGGCATTCCGCGAGTCCGTGGACGACTACCTCAACTTCTGCAAGGAACGCGGGGAAGAACCCAATCATCCGTTCTCGGGCCAGTTCGTCTTGCGGATCGGGGCGGACTTGCATCGATCATTGACCATGCTGGCCCAGGCGGCCGGCAAGAGCCTCAATGCGTTCGTGGCCGAATGCCTGGGAGAGACGCTGAAGCACGCGTGGCCGCTAGAGAGCAATCGGGTGCCATCGCGGCCGCGTGTTTCGGCGACAGCGCCGACCCGCAAGAAGCAATCGGCCGGCCGCCAACACGGCACGCGGGTGCCGCGCCGGGCGACCGCCGCATAAGCATCCGGCATCTGCCGGCAATGGCGGCTTCGGCGAAGCCGCCCTACCACGAAACGTCGCGAAACCGCTCTACCCGACGCGCTCCCGGCCGTTCATATACGGCCGAAGGACTTCCGGAACGGCGATGCTGCCATCCTCGTTCTGATAGTTCTCCCAGATGGGGATGAGGATGCGCGGGCTGGCGACGACTGTGTTGTTAAGCGTGTGGCAGAAGCGCAGCTTGCCGTCGGCGCCCTTATAGCGCAGGTTCAACCGGCGGGCCTGGAACTCATACAGACGCGACGCGGAATGGGTTTCGCCGTAGCCGCTGTCGGGCTTGCCGGGTTCCTCGCGGGAGGGCATCCAGGTTTCGATATCCTGCATCGAGGCGTTCTTCACGCCGATGTCGCCGGTGCAGCACTGAATCACGCGATAGGGCAGGCCGAGGCGCTGCAGGAGCGTCTCGGAATATTTGCGCATAGTTTCGTGCCAGCGTTTGGACTCATCGACGTCATTCCGGCAGAGCACGACCTGTTCGCACTTTTCGAACTGATGCACGCGATACAATCCGGCCGTGTCCTTGCCGTAGGTGCCGGCTTCGCGGCGGAAGCAGGTGGAGACGGCCGTGTATTTGCGGGGAAGATCGGACTCGTCCAGAACCTCGCCGATGTGAAACGCGGTCACAGAAACCTCGGCGGTGCCGGTCAGGAAGCGCTCGTCCTCGCCGGTCTCGGAAATCTCGCCGACGCGATAGGCCTGTTCGCGGCCGGCCGGGAAAAAGCCGGTGCCGCGCATGGCCTCGTGGCGGACCATCACGGGCACGGACAACTGCGTGAAGCCGTTTTCGTAGAGCATCATGTCCATGGCCATGCGGAGGACGGCCGACTGCATTTCGGCGCCGACGCCGACGAGGAAGTAGGAGCGGGAGCCGGCGATGCTTACGCCGCGGCCGAAATCGAGCAAGTGAAGTTTCTCGCCGAGTTCGATGTGGGACTTGGGCTTGAAGGAGAACTTACGCGGCTCGCCATGCTTGTACAGCACGATGTTGTCGGCCGCGTCCTTGCCGACGGGCACATCGGCATCCGGTGGCTGCGGCACGCGCAACGCCATCAGCTCCAGTTCGGCATCGAGCGCCTTGGTGCGTTCCTCGGCGGACTTCACGCTGATCTTGAGGTGGCCCACGCGGGCAATGGCGGCCTGCTTCTCGGCCGGGTCCTTCAGGCGGCCGATCTCTTTCGAGGCGACGTTCTGCTCAGCGCGGAACTTCTCAAACTCCTGCTGGGCGGCCACGCGGTCCTTGTCCTTCTGGAGGATGGCGTCGATGTCCACGGTCACGTTCTTGAGCTGCGCGCCGCGGCGGTATTTGTCGGGATTGTCGCGAAGGTCTTTCAGGTCGATCATGCTGGTGGTCCTTGCTTGGGTGGGGGAGTTTTATCAGATCGGGCGGAAGCGTCCA
>JBEKVL010000238.1:0-12546 GCA_049514055.1 Tepidisphaeraceae bacterium
CCACAGGCTGATGTTGGAGGCGTTGGGAGACAGTTTTGTGGTGCTCAAGCCGGGCGATCCGCTGCCGTTGCGGCTTCTGGGAACGGCCACGACCTTTAATTTCATATCTCTCACGGCCGATCTGTTCCTGATCGCCTTTCGTCTTTCCACACCGGTCCTGGTCGTGCTTCTGGTGCTGGATGTGGCCTTGGGATTGACCAACCGCGTGGCGCCGCAGATTCAAGTGAACTTTGTCAGCATGGAAATCAAGGCCAGCCTGGGCCTCTTCGTGATTCTGGTCACGTTTGCCTTACTCATCAACGTGGAATTCCCGGTCGTCATCCAGGCCGTGCGGCGGTGGCTGGCGGCATTTCAAACGTGACGGTGAATCATGGGCGAATCCGCGGAAAAGACCGAAGAAGCAACGCCGCACCAGATCCAGGAGGCTCGGAAACGCGGCGAGGTTTCCTCGTCGCGGGATCTGTCGTCGGCGGTCGTGCTCACCGTGGGGTTCGTAGTCCTGGCATCCCATGCGGGGGATATCAGTTCTTGCCTGAAGAATGTGATGCGGCTCTGTTTCACCGCTGCCGTTTCCGGCGACCTGTCGAACGCGGTCTTGCTGGGAGCGCTGGGGCGGGCGTGCCTCGAAGCACTGCAAGTTCTCATCCCAACGATGCTGGCGATGATGGTGGTTGCTTTCTTCGTACCATTTCTCCAGGTGGGGGCGCTATTGTCCTTGGAAGTGCTTACACCCAAGCTCTCGCGGTTCAATCCGCTGGAAGGGATCAAGCGCCTGTTTTTCACGATGCGCACCTACATCGAATTAATCAAGGCCACTGCCAAGGTGACCGTGGTCGGTTGGCTCTGCTGGCAGGTGATTTCGGGCCACTTCGGCGAAATCCTGCTCCTGAGCCGCCTGCCCCCGCCCGAGATGGCCCGGCTGGTAGGCGAATTGGTCCGCGCCCTGGTGATCCGCGCGCTTCTGTTTTATGTGGGTATTTCCGTCCTTGACTTGTTTTACCAACGATGGCAGTATGCCCGCCAACAGCGCATGACCAAGGAAGAGGTCAAGAAGGAAGCCAAGGATCAGGAAGGCGATCCGGAGAACCGCGCCCATCGCAAGAGGCTTCACGAAGAAATTGCTTCGGAAAACATGCTCGGCAATCTGCGCAAACAGAAACCCAGCGTGATCGTAACCAAGAAAGACTGATCGCGGCCGTAGCGGGAGGTGTCATGGCTGATCCGGATCCGGAACAAATAGCCTGCGCGTTGCGCTATGACCCGGAACAGGAGAATGCCCCCCGTCTCCTGGCCAAGGGCCGGGGCCACATCGCTGAGCGCATCCTGCAGATTGCCAAGGAAGAGGACATTCCGATAGTGCGCGATGCCTCGCTGGCGGACACACTGTTTCAAATGGAGTTGGACACGCAGATTCCCGAGGAGATGTTCGACGCGGTGAGTGAGGTTTTGAAGTGGGTCGAGCTACTGGTCCGGGCGCAGGGCGAGGTTCCGCCGTGGCGCAAACCCCGTCCGGAACCCGCACCCGGCTGAGTCTATTTGTTTGAGTTGGGTCGGTGGTCCTGAACCGGGCATACATAGTGGGTGTCGTGTCCCGGTTGTACCGCGGGTTCGCAGCATGCATGGGTCAGAGAAGGCTGGAAGCCTTCGGCACGATCCCGGAAATTCGCGGCCGGATGCAACGGTTTTCCGGATGTCCCGATAACTTGCACGAATCGCAATTGTTTCAGATCTGCATCGGAATTCTTGAAAAAGGAGAGACCATGGGACTGTTAGACTCTATCGGTAAGGCAATCAGTAATGTGGCCAAGGACGTGCTTCCGATGGCTGGCGAAGTGGCCGGCGGGATGCTGGGCGGCCCCATCGGGGCCTCGCTCGGCGGGATCGCGGGTTCGGCCCTGGGTGGCCAGGCGTGGAATCAGTTCAGCCAGAATCCCATAGGAACTCTGGCGGATCCCTCCAGCGCCATGAGCGGATTGTTGCAAACCGCGCTGAGCCAGTTTGGTATCAACGCCGACTTCCGCATGGGCGCTACGTTCTCCGCCGACTCCAACGGCGCACTGAAGGGCGCCTTCAATTTCGACGGCAATGTGCAGTTGGGCAATGGCAGCCAGCTTCCCAACATTCCGCCGTTCAACATGGGGCAAATGGGAGATCCGCTCAACGGGCAGAACTGGTTCAGCCCGGTCGACAGCAGCGGACAATCCCAGCAGACCGGGCAGGCGTCCGGCGACAAGGGCCTGACCACGAACGGCAATGTCATCGACACCGGCCGCTACGCCATCACCTGCACCCAGGGTGACGTCAAGATTCTGGACAAGCAGACCAACCAATATGTAGAGGCCTCGGGCGATCCGCACCTGCACACCCACGATGGCCAGGGCCACGACGTGGCCCAGATGCAGTTCCAGAAGGACGATGCGACCATCGACCTTCCGGATGGCACCAAGGTGACCATGAAGCCTACGCCCGTCAACGCCAGCGGCGTTGCGTTGATGGACTCGGTCGCGGTGACCAAGGGCGATCAGGCGGTCGTCGCCTCGGGATTCAGCACCGGCGCGCCCAACATCGGGCAGGTCCAGGACAATGCCGCCCAAGTCGATGCCCAGTTTGCCGACGGCACGGTGCTCAAACCCGTGGACGCCAACAACTTGGATGGTCTGGAAACCGTGGCCGACGGCAAGGAGATCCTCGGCAGCGGTGGCAGCGGCGGCGAATACAACCTGGACGGCATTGGCGGCACCAGCGAGTACGGCATCGAGGGCCTCACCGGGCAAATGAAGAACGGCCTGGACGGCGTCATGAATGCCCTGAAGCAATCGCCTCCGGATGTCAGCGGTCTCCGCAGCGCCCTCGGCCAAGTTCTACAGCAGATCCGATCACTCCTGGGCGGCGGAGCGCAGGGCACTGCCGCGGCGCAAGGCACTGGCGCCGCGACCGGTGCAGCCGCCGGCGCGGCGACCCAGGGCACCGATGACACGCAGGCCACGGACGGCACGCAGGCCACGGACGGCACAACTGATGCGGGTTCCAGCACCGCTGGAGGCATCGTCGGTATTCTGATGAGAGCGCTGAACGCTTCTCAAACGGATATGTACTCCACTGCCGGCCAGCTCAATCAACTGATGCAGAACAAGCCGGTTCCCAAAGATCCGAACAACCCCACCGCCGCGGAGACGAAGGCGGAAGGCCAGTTTGAGGCGCAGAAGCAGAATCTGACATTTGAACTGCAGCAGCAGCAGAACACCATCTCGGAAATGACTACCGCGATCAGCAATGTCATGAAGGCAATGCATGATGCCGCAATGTCAACTGTCCAGAACTACAAGTAGTCAGTCACGTCGATGTGCAGCAGGCCGGCCCCAGAATGGGCTGGCCTGTTTCTTTTTGGTACATGGTCAACGCCCAGTCGTCCGTGGTCAGTTGCAACGGACCACGGATCGCGACAGCGGAAGATTCGGAGATGAGCGCATTTGCCGCAACAATCGTTGGCCTGCCTCGATAACCAACCAGCGTTGTGAGTGACCGGCCCCACAACGCCGTCCCCAACAAGGAGAAGCCATGCGATCCAGCCAGCCCCCGTTCTCTCTCCAGCCCCTCGAAGCCCGCCAGTTGCTGTCGGCCGGTCCCACGGGCCTGACACCGGCGCAGGTTACGCACGCCTACGGATTTGATCGGATTGTATTCAGCAAGTCCGGCCAGAACGTCCTGGCCGACGGCTCCGGGCAGACCATCGCCATTGTCGATGCCTATGACGCTCCGACCATCGCCAATGACCTGCGGGTCTTCGACCAGACGTTCCACCTCGGCGACAACAACAGCGCCGGCCAATTCGTCCTGACCAAGGTGAAGATGAGTTCCAGCGTGAAGTCCGACTCGGGATGGGCTCAGGAGATATCGCTGGACGTGGAATGGGCCCACGCGATTGCGCCCAAGGCCAGCATTCTCCTGGTGGAAGCCAAGTCCGAGAGCGTCGGCGACCTGATGGCCGCCGTGGACTATTCTCGCAGGCAAACGGGCGTGGTGGCGGTCTCCATGAGCTGGGGCGGGAGCGAGTTCGCCGGCGAGACCGGCTACGACGGCACCTTCACCGCGCCCACCGGCCACATCGGCGGCTCGGGCATTGCCGGCGGCGTCACGTTTGTGTGCGCCTCCGGCGATTCCGGCGCCGGGGCGGAGTGGCCTGCCGTCTCGCCCTCGGCCGGCGACTACCTGGGTGAGAGCGCCTGGAGCGGATCGGGTGGCGGTTACTCAATGTACGAGACTAATCAGACATCTTCGCCCGATGTGGCGTACAACGCCGATCCGGCCAGCGGCGTCTCCGTCTACGATTCCACTCGTGACAGCAGCGGCGCGGCGGGTTGGCAGGTGTTCGGCGGAACCAGCGCCGGCTCGCCGCAATGGGCCGCCCTGGTTACGCTGGTCGACCAGGGCCGCGCGCTCAACGGGCAAGGCTCGCTCGAAAGTCAGGCGTCTCTCAAGGCGCTCTACGCGGCATCGGCCTCTGATTTCCACGACATTGTCAGCGGATCAAATGGCTATGCCGCCGGCCC
This sequence comes from Tepidisphaeraceae bacterium, assembly GCA_049514055.1. Classification (GTDB taxonomy): domain Bacteria; phylum Planctomycetota; class Phycisphaerae; order Tepidisphaerales; family Tepidisphaeraceae; genus JANYKD01. The sequence continues at coordinate 4,551 of JBEKVL010000238.1, forward strand.
GGGTTATGACTTGGCCACGGGTCGCGGCTCGCCGGTGGCTAATCTACTCGTTCTGGATCTCGCGGGTTATGGCTCGACGTCCTCCGGTGGCGGATCGACGGGCGGCACCACCGGCGATGGTGGAACGGGAGGCGGGACGACCACCGGAACGGGAGGCGGAACCGGAACGCAAGGCGGGTATGGCTATGGGCACGGACATGGCCATCATCCTTGGTGGGTGGGTCGTTGGACCAAGTCTGCTGCAGCAATCTGTCGATCCGCACGACAATTTCCCGGACACCTTGGGTGGACCGGATCATTCCGGAACTCTCTGGCATAATTGAACTTCGTATAGTATCATGATGTACATATAAGAGATTATACACAGAGACGGAGGCTTCAGATGTGGTCACAGACTGTTCAGCAAATCAAACTCGTAGCCTCCACCAACTTACCCCGGATATCCACGGACAAGCAGGCCGGCAAGGTCTTCAACGACCACAGCCGGGGCAGCGAGAGCGAACAACGGATGGATGAACTGAGGGACGGGCTTGGTGTCGACCGTCTCTCGTCTCTCCTGCCACCGCTTCGTGGCCAACTTCTTGCGCCCGCTGACGCAGACTGCGGCCTTCAACCTGGCCAAGGCCGTCAGTCGGCATCCCGAACTCCCGGAATTCCTGGTTCTGGCGGCCGCGGATGAGGAATCTTCTCGATCTTCTCGAGGACTTTTTTGCCAACGGTTTTGACCACGGGCTTGGCGACTCCTGCCGCCGCCTTGAGGGCGTCCTTGACGGTATCCCGCGGCGTCCGCCTCGGTAGCTCCGGTATCGACTTGTCTGGTATCTCCGGTATCGACTTATCTTCTGGAGTCTCCGCCGCCAATGCCGGGAGTTTCTGCACCGGGATCTTCGTCGGCGACTGCGGCCACTTCTGCGGCTGGTTGGGCACCGGCTTGGGTTTCTCGGGCACTGTCGGTTCCAGGTCCGGGGAAGTCTTCTCCTTACCCTTCGTCTTCACATCCGGTTTCTTCGGCGGTTCGCCGGGATCTTTCCTTGGGATCGGCCCACCAATGACCACGTCGGCGGTGGGTTTCCTCGGCGATCCGCCGGAACCTCTATCCGGGATCTCCTGCATGCCCGATTCCGCCATGACCTGCTGCCCGTCCGCTGCCGCCGTGAGACGGTCGGGTTCCTTCTTGGCCTGGGCAGAACCTGTGCCGACAATGCCAACGGAGGATATGTCACCGGCATCCGGTTCCGCAGCCCTCAACACGACGACTTCCTCTTCTGCCGCAGCTGGCGTTAGAGGCAGTGCTTCGGAAGAGCCAGTGGTTTCTTCCGGTATCGTCGCCGCATCGTTCTGCAGCGGTGTCAGATTGGCAGTGGGTGGAGTCGTAGACGGGCGAATGGGACTGATCATACGGCCTCCTTTGTTGATAGAGTTGGCCATAATGGCCAGTAGGTTATCGCTGAGTTGAAGCGATGGTTGCACATAATCCGGCGTTTTCTTTGCCTGGACGCACCAGACGCCTATGGCCTGGTCGGTGCCGCCCGTTCGTTTCGGCGTGTGCGCCGGCCCCGGTTTCGGATGAAATGGACACAGCACTTGCCGTTTGACAAAGGGCTCTCCGTGAGTGAAATGTCGCCTAAGCGACGGGGATTGAAAATCGCCGCCGATTGCCGAGAATAGCCCGCCATGGTTGCCCTTTCGACGTCATCATTCGCCTTGTCGATTTCCGAACGGGTCAACAGTCTGTTGAGCAAGTACAGCGACCTGCTGCTGGCCGGGGCGGTGGTTCTGATCGTGGGGATTTTGGTCATCCGCATTCCGCCTGAGATGATGGACTGCCTGCTGGCGGTCAACATCGGGATTTCGGCGCTGGTTCTGCTGGTAGCCCTGTATATTCCCGACGCCTCGAAATTTCCGAGCTTTCCCACGATTCTGCTATTGACGACCCTCTTCCGCCTGTCGCTCAACGTCAGCAGCACGAGGCTGATCCTGCTGGAAGCCTATGCCGGCGATGTGATCGGCGCCTTCGGCAATTTCGTGGTCCAGGGGAACTACGTTGTCGGTGGCGTTATCTTCGTCGTGCTGGTCATCGTCCAGTTCATCGTCGTGGCCAAAGGCTCCGAACGTGTGGCCGAGGTTTCGGCGCGCTTCACACTCGATGCCATGCCCGGCAAGCAGATGAGCATCGACGCTGATCTGCGAGCCCAGCAGATCACGCCAGACCAGGCCAGGGAACGCCGCCTGGCGCTGGAGCGCGAATCCAAGTTGTACGGCGCGATGGATGGGGCCATGAAGTTCGTTAAGGGCGACGCCATCGCCGGGATCGTTATTTCCCTGGTCAACATCGTCGGCGGTATGGTCGTGGGCGTTCTCCAGCAGGGCATGTCCGCTGGCGAGGCGGGGCAGGTCTATTCCCTGCTGACAATCGGCGACGGCCTGGTTTCACAGATCCCGGCGCTGTTGATCTGTGTTTCGGCGGGCCTGGTGGTTACACGGGTGGCGTCCGGTGACGTCAAGAGCGGTGGGTACGTGGCGCGGGACATCATCGACCAGATCTTGGGCCAGCCCAAGGCCATCGCCATCGTGGGGGCACTGCTGATGTTCATTGGTTTGACGTCGCCTTGGACCGGCTTTCCGCTAGTGCCGTTCGTAGTGCTGGGCCTCGTCGGGGTTGGCATCGGGATGCCGATGCTGTCGCGTTCGGGCCCGGCGCTGGCGGCAGGGGCGGCGGAACCCGCGGCGGCCGCCCTGCCGGGGGCTTTGCCGGGTGGCAAGGCTGCTGATGACGCCGCGGTTGGGGTCTTGTTGCGGCAAGAACCGATTCCCATCATCCTCGAACTCAGCGTCGACCTGGCGCCGCTGTTCTGCAATGCAGCCGGGCTCGCGCTGGATGAGACGAAGCGTTTGCTGGTGGGCATCCGGGACCATTTGACCAAGGAACTGGGAGTGCCGTTTCCACCGGTATCGATTCGCCTGGGCGCCAAGGATCTGATGTTCTCGCAGTATGCCATTCTGATTTACGAATGTCCGGTGGTGAAGGCAATGGTTTCTTCCTCTGGAGCCACAATCCTATGCACTCCGGATCGCGCGGCATCGCTGGGACTGGCCAATTCGAAACCTGCGGACATCCCCTGGGCTCGCGGCCAGGTCTGCGCCATCTCCGACGCCGACGTCGAGCTGGCCAATAAGAGCGGCGTGACCGTGCTGTCGGCTGTGGGCGTCATCCGGAACCACCTGCTTTGGGAACTGCGACGGCACGCGGCGGAATTCCTGGGCATCCAGGAAACCGGCGTCCTGCTCGACCGGCTGAAGCAGAAATGCCCCGACCTGGTGAAGGCCACGGTGCCCACTTTGCTGAATTCGCAACAGGTGACGGAGGTGCTCCAGCGCCTGCTGCGCGAACAGATTTCGGTGCGCGATCTGCGGGCCATTGTTGAGTCCCTGGCGCGTTGGGCCCAGACGGAAAAGGTGCCGGCAACGCTGACGGAATTCGTCCGCCGCGATCTGCGGCGGGCCATCTGCACGCAATTTGCGGCGGGAAGGCAACGTCTGGACGCATATTATGTTCAGAAGGACATACATGATGTTATCAGCGCCGGGGAGATAAACCGGCCCGGCGGGCGCGGCCGGATGACCTCCGACGAGCGCGACCGGATCGTCGAGGCGTTTGGCAGCGCGGTGGACCCCGTGATGCATGCCACCAAGCGGCCAGTCATCATCACCATGCCCCAGAGCCGGCGGGCCCTGCGCAATGTCATCGAATCCACCCTGCCCGACGCGGCGGTGCTTTCTTTCGAGGAACTCTCCCCCGAATTCGAGGTTTTTCCCCTGGGTTCCATTTCGTTCGCGTCGGCGGCTGCGGCGCGTTCCTAGAGTATGTCTCAATTTGCTGTAGCGTCATGGCACAGCGACTGGAGCAACTGGCGGCCACAACACGCCGCTGCCGACGCGCTACCAACCTGAGAAGTGCTCTAAGTCGCAAGGCATCGGCGGAGCGTTTCGATGGCCTTCGCGTGCGTCCGCGAAACCGTCGACTTGTCCACCCCCAGGGCCGCCGCGCATTGGGCCATGCTCTGCTGCTCAAAGTAGTAGAGCCGCACGATACGCATCTCCTCTGCCGGCAGCGTTTCCAGGGCCTGCGACAACCGCCGAACCAAGTCCTGGTCCTCCGCGTCATTGGCCGGCGTCCGCGTGTCCACCGTGTCCAGCGCTGATTTCTCGGCTGCCTGCGACAGCAGGAAGACCGCTCCCAGCCGCGTCACCGTATCGCTGAACTGGCTGGCCAGAAACTCGGGGTCGTGATCCAGGCCGGCCGAAGCAACGGTTGTTCGCACAATGTCATCCGCCGCATTCATCCTGGACACCTTGTGTCGGACGAGCGGGGGCAGACCGGCCATCTTGCGCAGGCCATCGAAGATCGCGCCGCGCACGCGGTAGTAGGCGTAGGTGGCGAATGACGCCCCCTGCCCGACCTTGAATTTTGTCGCGGCCTCCACCAGACCCACCTGCCCGAATGCCACCAGTTCCTCGAAATCCACCTGGGCTGGAAGCTTCTGGGCAATTCCGCGCGCCAGGAACCTCACATAGTCCTGGTGCTGTATGACGAGCGATGAGATTGCGTCCATGACGGCTCCCAAAAGCGATTCCCAGGGAGGGATTCATCGGCTAGGTCATATAGACCCAAAACAAGACAGCCATCAAAACAATCAGTACGAGGATCAGGAACACCGCGCCGAAGTAGTCCAGCCGAAACAGCCCTCTGGATGTCTCGGTCACCACGTCCGGCGCCGCCGCCGGTTTGGGTGACGCCGCTTGAGGCTGCTGCGGCGGTTCCGATTTGGTGGGCGTTGGAACAGGCGCCGTGTCGACCACCGCGCCCGCCGGCGATTTCGATTGGCCGAGGTTGGCCAACATGTCGGTGTAGCAGACATACCGGATCTTGGTGCTTCCCATACGCAATTCATCGCCGTGTTTCAATTCCGTCGGCTGCAACAGGGGCTGCCCGTTCAATTTAGTACCGTGCCGGCTGTGCGTGTCTTCGACCAGCACTTTTCCCTTCTTGACGTAAATCCGCGCGTGCTTCTCGGACACCCACTCGTCCGTGAGAACCACGTCCATACTCAGGTTGCGGCCCACCAGAACCTCTAGGCCGTCCTCGGTCGGAAGCTGGTAGCGCATCTGTCGGCGCGCGCCGTCTTCCTCTTTCACATAGACGATCTCCGGAGCGCCCCAGCTTGGGTTGTCCATCAGCAAGGTGTCATCGGCGTCGACGGCTTGCATGATCCGCATCTGCCATCCCGGCGCCTTGTACCATTGCCCGAACTCGACGACATCGCTGTTGCCTTCCCCGTCATGTTCCAGCACGAAGCCGCTGTCTTGCAGCCGGATGGTCACCCCGGAGGCGTTTGCATACCCTGCCGGCGATGAGAACGTCTCCACTACAATGAGAATCGGGGGGATGACCAGCCTGTCCGCCTCGCTGGGCGGTTGGTCTCGTTGAATCTCCACGTGGAGGTGAGTCATGTCACCGCGCCTCAAGTAACGGCCGTCGTGCCATCGGTCTTCAGGCCGCTCTGTTTAGCTCCCAGCGGCGGCTTGCCCGCGAGCCAGCGCCGTAGTTCCGCCCCTATGTGCCGTGCCTTTTGGTAGCGGTCGTTCGGATCGCGCCGCATGGCGTCCAGACAGATGGATTGCAAATCCTTGGGCACTTGCCAGACGAGATCCACCGGCGGCACCGGCTCCAGGATGCAAATGTTCTGCATTACCTCAGCGACCGTTCCCTCGTAAGCCGGCCTAAACGCCAGAAACTCGTAGAACGTCGCTCCCAGCGACCAGATATCCGCCCGTGCGTCCGTTTGCGGGCCGAGCGTCCCGCTGGCCCAAGCGCCCACCATTTCCGGCGACAGGTAACGAGGAGTGCCTACGCAGGCGGACATCCCAGGCATCCTCTCGCCCCGCAATGTCGCCAGCCCGAAATCCACTAGCAGCATCCGGCCGTCATCGGAGAGCAGCAGGTTGGTCGGCTTGATATCCCGGTGTATGACACCCGAGTCGTGAACACAATGTAGTCCATCCGCCAGGCCCGCAAACCAGTTGGCGACCAGCCGATAGTACGGTTTGTTTCCCCCCGCACAGGCGCGTAGTTCCGACGACATCAGCTTCATCTCCACGCCCGCCGTATTCAGGATTTCGACGCCTTGCTTCATTTGCGCCGCCTCGGCGCCGAACAGCCTTACCAGTTTTCCGGCGTCCTTGCCCGCCACCATCTGCATGACGTAATAGCCGGCCTCACCGCACCTGCCATAATTCAGGATGGGCACGATGTTCGGATGCCGGAGCCGGGCCAATGCCTTCGCCTCGTGGAGGAACTGCTCTTGGGCGCTGGGGTGCATCGTGCGCAACATCTTGATGGCCACTTCCCGATCCAGTTGATGTTCCCTGGCCTGGTAGACATTGCCCATGCCGCCCTCGCCGATCTTGCGGAGCACCGTGTACCCTTCAATTCTCGGAAGCGAAACGGGGTCGGCCGCATCGACATCCGTGTCTTCGTCGGGGGGCGGAGTGCCGCGGGTCACGCTTACGCCGGCGAATGAGCCCAGACGCGGCGACGCCGGCTGGCGCCTCACTGGAGCAGTGCGCGGTTCGTCGGGTCGCGCCCGGGGCTGATCGGGGGCGGCGGCCGGTTGCCGGACGCTTCCGCCCGATCCGCCCGACTTCCGCCGGGCCGCGTTCCGCTGGGTGATGCGCATGGCCATCTGAAGTCGGGCCGCGGGCGGGTGTTTGGTGGTGAGCGTGAGCAACAGGTCTGAGTTAGGCGCGTTCAGATCGGCCAGTCCGTTCTCCTGGAGCAGGGCGCATTCGAGGAACCCAAGCAGATGATCGTCCGTGGCAAACCCCATCTGCCGGGCCAGTTTCACTCCTTCCTCGATCAGACTCTGCATGGCGCGCGATCCGCGCAGACTGACTTCGGCCGGGTACTTCTTCTCTAGCGCCGCCATCGCTCGTTCGGCAAACGCACCCCCCGTCCCAGTCGCCACGGTGGCCCCATCGGGTGCGTCGGCCGGGCCGGCGATTTCGTCGATTTTCAACTGGAACATCAGATTGCCGATTCGAAGCTGGTCGCAATCCCTGACGGTCATTGCCCCACGCAAGGCCGTGCCGTTCAGCCAGGTGCCGCGCGCCGAGTCGATCTGTTCGATGTGGACTTCATGGCCCGCCTGAATCAGCCGGCAGTGTTGCGAACCGACACTGGCGTCCTCCAGCATGCAATGAACGCGCGGCCCGCGCCCCAGAATGGCGTCCGACTTCCCTTCGGTGAGGGTCAGTTCTACCGCACGGGCACTCGGTGAGTCGGCAGCAGGAGATAGGCACACCCGATGCGTCATTTTGATCCCTCGTCGACCATCATTTGCAGCACAAGGAGGCAGCCCACAAACCAGACTAAATGATACTGCGAAGCCACAGGCACTTCAAGCGGGTCTTTTGGAAGACGGGTTTCTGGTTGACTCCAGTCTTCCGATGCCGCCCTCACAGATCCCGTTGCTGCAAATGGGCGGACCCGGGGGGAGCCTTTGTTGCCGTATCCCGCAATCGCGTACGGAAGCCGATCACACGTCTCGGGCATTCCAGGCGTCCTACCGGTACTCGTGGAAGGCCGCCAATTACTGGAGTCAACCAGATACCCTATTTGGGAAATGGTGTCTTTGGAAATGGCCGCGAGGAACATGTGAAATGCTCCGCGATGCCGCCCCAGTCAGCAGGCTGACTGGTACGCGGGCGTTGTCCGCTGCGCCTCCTCACCCGAGAGGGACCACCGCAAGGCGCTGGCATAGGTGGCGACGGCATCATCCACCAGTCCCATCTCTATATACATAGAATCGCCAGCACGAACTACCGCCGTCGGCAAGCGCGGAGTGACAACCTCCGGGGTGAGGCCCCGACGAGTCGTCGGAAACTCTCATTCTTGCACGAGACATGAGGGTGGCGGAGCCGAAGATCGCGGCTCTTT
>JBEKVL010000239.1:0-8360 GCA_049514055.1 Tepidisphaeraceae bacterium
CTGGTGTCGACCGTCGGCGGCGCCATCGGCACCGTCAGCGGGAGCGGCGCCACCTATACCGTGCCTGTCACCGGCGTGTCGGGAACCGGCACCATCGGGCTCAACCTCGTCAACAACAACAGTATCAAGGATCTGGCCACCAACACGCTGGCCGGCACCACTTTCACCGGCCAGACCTGCACTGTTGACACCGTGCCGCCCACCGTCGTCTCCATCAACCGCATCGGCAGTGGCGACACCGCCGTCATAAGCTTCAGCGAGCCGATTACGGGCCTGGTTCTGGCCGACCTGACGCTGCAGCGCGACAACGCCACCGTTCCCCTGACCGGGACCACCCTCGCCAACAGCGGCAATAACAACTGGAGCCTGAGCGGCCTCTCGGCCATCACCAGCGCCGTCGGGCAATATACGCTCACCCTGGCGCCCACCGGCATCGCCGACCTGGTCGGGAATGCCCTCGTCGCCGGACGATCGACATCCTGGCTCAACAGCACCCTCACCGACTCGGTGTCGAGCGACTCGATCACCATTTCCCGCAACAACACGAGCATCACCATCACCAGCAACAGCATCCCCGCCTACACCACTCCCATCGCCGACTTCGCCTCCACCCCGCTGGTCGTCGGCGTTGCCGCTGCCAGCACTCTCACGCTTGACTTCTCCAGTGGAAGCCCGGTCCCCACTGCCGGTCTGACCTACCAGGCGCTCGCCGGCGGCGGCGACAGCCTGCGCATCACCGGCACGTCGGCGGCCAACGCCCTCACTGTCAACCCGTCACAAGTGCTCGTCGATTCCTCCACCATCACATGCAGCAGTGTCGCGTCACTCACTCTCGCCAGCCCGGGAGCTGTCATCCCACTGGCCTCGCTGACCATCGGCCCGTCGGCACAGCTTGGCCTGGCCGCCGGCAAGAAGCTCTTCCAGATCGGCGGCCTGGCCATCGGCAACGGCGCCAGCCTCGACATGGCGGACAACGACATGGTGCTTGCCTACTCCGCGTCGTCCACCGTGGCTAATGTCCGGCAACTGCTGTTCAATGGCATCATCGGGACCACACCGTCCATCTTCTCTTCGGTGAGCGTCGTTTCCGGCCACCCAACCGGCATGGCGATGGTCGATAACCAGACACTCCACCTGTCGCAATGGTCCAACGTCCCGATCGCCACCGGCAACAACTTCCAGCAGGTGATCCTCAAGTTCACCTATCGCGGCGACAACAACCTCGATGGCAAAGTCACCGCCGCCGACTACCTCAACATCGTCGGCAGCTTCGGCCAATCCGGCACCGGATACTTCGGCGGTGACCTCGATTACGACAATCTGGTAACCGCGAGCGATCTGGCACTCGTCTCCCAGAACCTCGGCGCAGGCGACACCAGCGGTGCCCCCATGCTGTCCGCCGCCGCCGATCCCGCGGCCATGTCCGCGGCCATCAAGACCGCGCCCGCAGCCATCACGGCCGCCGGCAAGCCCGTGGCTCATCCCGCCAAACCAGCGACGGTCCACAAGCAACCCAAACCAAAGGCAAAGGCGAAACCTCAACTCCACAGGAAGTGAGCCAACGATCACAGATCGAAGACCGCATCCCCCTCGGCCAGTTGGATCCGATAGGGCCTGCCCTGGCAGAGCTCGGCCAGGTGAGCATCCATCTCCACGCGGGCGGCCCAGTCGCGATCCGGATCGTGGTGACCGAGCAACGCGTGCTTCACGCCGGCCGCGATCGTGCGCTCCACCGCGTCCTCGATGCAGGTGTGCCCCCAGTCCATGCGCGACTTGGCCGGGAATGCACCCAGGGCCTTGTGCCCGAGATACTCCTCGAGAAAATACTGGGCGTCGTAGTAGGCCAGGTCGGCCCCGCGGGACATCTCCACCACCCGCGCCTCGGCCTCCATGCTGCGAATCTGGCGCGGGTCGGCCCGGTCCCCGCCCCGGCGCAGCTCGTGGTCCGTCGCGAAGACAAAGACCTTGCCATCGTGCTCGAGGCGATATCCCAGGCACGGGATCCCGTGATACACCTCGAACGGCCTGACCACCGTGCGGCCGACCTGCACCGGCGAAAGGCCGCGCACGGCCCAGTGGCGTTCCTTCCGCGTCTCCTCATCGCCGTCGCGGCGGAACTCCGTCCCGATAAACTTCGCCTTCATATAGGTGAAGTCGATGGGATCGTCTACATGTGTACACTCGCCCGTCTGCCGCGAGAATACTCCGTAGTGCGAGTCGATGGCCCGGAGGAACCCGTAGCTGCCGTGGATGCGGACGGTATACGGCGGATCGTCCGCATAGCAGAACCGGGAGAAGGCCAGCCCGCTGCGGTGATCGAGGTGCTCGTGCGAACCAAACAGGTGGATCTCGCGGTCGGCCCGGTTCTGCCACCGATGGGCGATGTCGAATGAACAGCGCCGGATGCCGCTGCCGGCATCCAGGATGATGTTGCTCCCCTCCGAGGTCTCGACCTGGATGCAGGTGGTTTCGCCGCCGTAGATTGGCACCCGAGGCAAACCGATCTCCCCGAGCAGCGCTTCCAGTCGCTGCGGAGTCGGCGCCCCGCCGACCACCTCTTCCACCGAGCAGCGCCCGTCCCCAGACCGGTTCCGCATGCGCTCAAACACACTGGACAGGATGTGTACTCCCAGACATCGCGCGTACTGTTGTACGCCATGCGGAGTGGGAAACACCGGGTAACTTCCCTGCACACCCCAAAGGGTGACGCGCATATTGCGTATCGGCGGAGCGGGCTGGTTGGGGGCCGTGGTTCCGATCATGGCGGCTTTGGGATGATAGTGTAACACCCGTCGGCCGTGCGGGATAGAGCGGCGCGCCCGATGTCACAGGTCCGATAAGGCCGCGCAAAACAACACCGCCGGGCGAACGGTCTGGAAGGTGATCATCCGCACGGCGGCGCTTACACCACTCATCTGCCGCGAAAAGACCTGACGCAAACCACTCGCGCCACTCCCGCGGCCAGGGTCCGGCTGCCGATCTCAGGGAATCGAGATGCACTTCTCAGGGCAGGCGTCCACGCAGGCATTGCAGTCGATGCAATCGTCCTGGTTCACCACCGCGGTCTTGTCCGGGACCGTGATCGAACCGTTGGGACAGGTCTCCTCACAGGTCTTGCAACCCGTGCATTTTTCCGCTTCAACAACAGCAGCCATGGCAGTCTCCTTTGAATCCTGTATATACGCGATCGGGCGGTGCCAGGTTCGGCTGACCACACGCCTCTTTTGAGATGCCAAAGGATATGCCGATCCTCTTTGAAGTCAAGAGGAATAGACCATCGTATAACTATATATCATTAGGCAACTTACATTTAATCAGGAATTATTTTGTACTAAATCGGCGTGGAACGGATTTTGCATTCAGCACCGGGGCGAACTTGGCCGATACACTGGCATTATGTCGCAATACTCCGCCATCATTCGTGAGATGAAACAGCGGCACGGAATCCGGATTCACCGCTGGCGGCAGGCGATGACCGGGTGTTCCTGGCGCGTGAGTTTCTCGGATGGCCGGAGCATCAACTGGATCGAGGCCCCCTACCCCAAGACACCGATGAGCCTCTCGATCTTCCTCCACGAGGTGGGGCATCATGTAATCGGCTTCGACCGCTACCATCAGCGTTGTGAAGAGGAATATCACGTCTGGCTGTGGGCCCTGGGGAAGATGGAAGACCTGGGCACGCCGCCCACCCCGGCCGTCCTGCGCCGTTTTGAGCGCTCCATGCACTACGTGGTGGGCATGGAGGTGCGCCGCGGAGTGAAAAACCTGCCCGAGGCCCTCCGCCGATTCGAACGTTCGTAGTACCGGCATCAGCCGGTCTGATCCTGGGAACGGCGGGCGAATCCGCCTCACGACGCCACGGCGCCCCTTCGGGAGTGCGGCGGTCTCCACGCCGCTTGGCATCGTCGTCACAACCGCCATCGACCGACCGTGGCCGCCGGGCCGGCGCGGAAGTGAATCCGCAGCCGCGATGGCGTGAAAACGCGAAGGAAGACAGAAAGGAAAACGGGAGCGGAAAATGGAATTGCCCGTTTCTGATTTCTGAACCACCAGGGACTGCCAGGAACCATGAAGAGATTGACCGCGGATAACCCGGATGGCGCCGATGTGGGAAGAAGAAGCTGGCCGGTCGGCCGCGAGATTGCCCGCGTGGCATCCGATACGTATGATTGAGCGACAAGCATACGTACTGGAGTTGTCGCCATGACGAAACTCACACTGAGTGTTGACGCGCAGACGGTGAAGCAGGCGAAGCACCTTGCCCAAGCCAGGGGCACCAGCGTTTCGGCGATGTTCGCGTCCTATATCAAGTCGGTTGCCGGGCCGGGCCGGCCCGGGCCGGCGCCCGGGCCGATCACGCGCCGGGCCACGGGGTTGGCCCGCCTGCCAAAGGGGAAAACGGATCGCGACGTCCTTGGCGCAGCTTTGGCCGAAAAGTATGGGATAAAGGCATGACGCTCTTTGTTGACACCAACGTTCGGCTGAAGGCTAGACGGGCGGTGCGCTTGTTGAAGGACATCTTCGAGATCGTTCCGCTGGACGGGCGGATCATTCAGCAGGCGATGGATTCGGAGATGGACGACTTCGAAGATGCGATTCAGTGGTTCAGCGCCATGCAGGCCGGTGCAGAAACCATCGTGACCCGCAACGCGCCGCACTTCCCGACCGAGCACATCGCGGTTCAGTCGCCACGCGAACTCATCGAGGCTCATGGGCTTGTTCCGCCGGGCCGGTAGCCACTTGCCACTGATCATCTGTTGCCCACGAAGCACCACGATGGACCACGAAGAGGAGTTGGGGATTGACGGTCAACCTCGGATAATCCGGATGGCGCGGAAGAACGAAGAAGATGGCTGGCGGTCGGAGAGCGGGTGCGTATGCAACTATCAACCAGCAACTATCCACTATAAACTACGACCGTTATCGAGGCGCATTCGCCGGGCGGTTGATTCCTGTTTGGTGACGGCCGGCGGTCGCAGACAGTCGAAGCGGAGCGGAGCGGTGGGCGTTCTCCGGGTATCAGCGGGCGCTGACTCCTGCGGAACAAATCCTGACCCATTTGAATTTCCCCCAACGGGGCAATCCCAAGGCAGCCAAGGGCATCGCCCTGGGTTCCAGGGGCATCGCCTGGGTTCATCGTATCCCGCCAATACCGAGCCCCGAAGGGGCGCCCGGATGGCCACGGGTGCAGGCGGCCACCGCCGCCGCAACCCGTGGCAAGATCGGGAATTACACCCCGCCCCGGAGGGCCGGACGAACTACTCCACAACCCCACGCCCCCGCGCCTTGCCCAACCCTGCCCGGCGAGTACGCCTTACGACGCCACGGCGCCACTGTGGGAGTGCGGCGGTCACGACGCCGCTTTGGCATCGTCGTCACAACCGCCATCGACCGACCGTGGCCGCCGGGCTGGCGCGGAAGTGAATCCAGAGCGCGATGGCGTGAAAACGCGAAGGAAGACCGAAAGGAAAACGGGAGCAGACAATGAAATTGCCCGTTTCTGATTTCTGAACCACCAAGGACCGCCAGGAACCCCGAAGAATCCAAGCCCCTGTGGATGTCAGCACCTCACCGAAAATGGTATAATTGCGCGAACACAAACGAACGGTGCGGCGAAAGAGCCCTCCAAATCGTTCAATGCTCGTCCGAGACTTTGCCAAGGAGAACGACATGCCGGTCGTGACAATCCAGGAGGCCAAAATATCGCTCTCGGAACTTATTCATTGCCTTGCGCCCGGCGATGACGTGGTGATCACCGAAGATAACCGCCCCGTGGCCCGCTTGGTGGCGACGGCTCAGGAACCGACGCCAGTACGCCGCCAACTCGGAACACTCCGGGAAACGGTGCTGTATGTGGCCCCCGATTTCGATGCCCCGCTTGAGGATTTCGCGGAGTACGCACTTTGACCTTTGCCCTCTTTCCCTGCCTTGTCATGGCCTCGCCGCCGCAAGGCGCGGCCGGCCCTGGGCGCGAGGCTTCTTTTCCGCCCGCTTCAACGCTGTTTCCAGACGGAGAATTGTCTCGCGCGTCGGCTCGTGCTTGCCGGACTCGACGCGGCTGATGGTTTCCAGACGCACACCGGCCAGTTTGGCCAGATCCTTCTGCGTCAGACCCGCTTCAATCCGCCGGCGGATCAGGGTTCGCGCGATGGTCGCGTCCATGAACGCCAATGCGTCGGAGTTCCCGTCCCTGTCCTCCGGCGGCAGCGCGGGGAAGATTCCCGCCTTCTCGGCCAACTGGTCGAATTCCTTTCGCGAGAGAACCACGATTTGCCCGCCAGGCACGTTGAGAGTGGTGAACTTCATGGGTCAATCCTACAGACGCTATGCAAGCTTATCAAACTTGTCAATCGCGGGAACTGACCAGTGAGATTTGTTTGTGCCGTCGCACGGCTTCCCTCGCTCCCGCAGCGCCGGCGGGAAGGATGTCCAAAGAGATCAACCGCGGATAACCCGGACGACGCGGATGAGGGAAGCAGATGCCGTAGTCGGACGCCGGATGCGACTTCCACTATCGACCATCAACTATCCACTACCAACTACGGCACAATTCCTGTTTAGTCACGGCCGCCGGTCGCGGGGAGTCGAAGCGAAACGGCGAGCGGAGAATCCTGCGGAACGAATCCTGACCCATTTGAATTTTCCCGTTCTACACGTCGAAATATACAAATATCGCTTGCTCTTAGTTGTATATATGCGTATTATATCCAACGACTGGATATGAAAACCCGATAAAGAAGGAAGGGAGTTTGATGGACTCCAAATTGCCGCTGAAAACGGCGTTAAAGCAGGGTGGAGGCCCGCCACCGGGATACCGGTGGCACGTCTGGAAGTTGGACGTTGCGGATCGAGACGCGCGTGGTTTTCTGGATGAAGACCAATATGCCCACATGGCGGATCAAGTGAAAGAACTTGCCCGGCAGAGCGACCCCACGCACCCGGCGACGCTGTCGGTCGACGCGATAGAGGGCTTCCACGAACTGCGGGAAAAGGGAGGTTTGCTGGGGAAGATCAATGTGCGACTCTTCTTCTACCTGGACAAATCGGCACAAGTCATTGTGATCCTTGGAGCCATCAAGAAAGAGAACAACGGGCCGACGCCCACGGGTGACAAGATCAGGATGAGGCATCGACTCCGGATGTATCGGAGACGTAACGACTGACGGCCGCGTGGAACTTTCAGGAGGTATCTATGAGCACCGCAACACAGGATATCACGGCAGCCCTGGCCATGGACAACGAGCGGAAGACGATGGCCATGGCCATCGGCGTCGTTACCCAGAGAGCGTTGGAACTGCCCGACGACGACAAGAAGGATCTGTTCGAACTGCTCACGGAACTCCCCAAGGCGGAAACCGCTGAAGATGCTCGGGCAATCATGCGGGCCATGGAAGAGATTCTGATGCAGGAACCGGCCGACGTATCGGCCATGCCGCTCGAGGACGGCCCTCGCCCGGCCCGGCTCCAGAAATATGTGGGCTACATCAGCCAGCGCATTCGCCAACTGCGAAAGAGCAAGCGCTGGACCCAGGCGCAGTTGGCCGAGAAAAGCGGCCTGCCGCAGAGCCACATCAGCCGGCTTGAAAAAGGCCAGCACAGCCCCTCGCACATGACGCTCGAAAAACTGGCCACTGCATTCGGCCTGTCGGTGGAGGAACTGGATGTGTCGAGATAGCGCAATCCGGGCATCGGGCCGAATTCCGTGGCCGCGATGGCGCGAAACCGCGAAGGAGGACGCGAGGAAAGACGGGGCGGAGAATGGAATTACCCGCTTCTAATTTCTGAACCACGAAGGGCCACCAAGGACCACGAAGAGATGAACCGCGGATAACTCGGATGGCGCGGATGGAAGAAGATGATAGTTGATAGTCGGCAGTCGGTAGTGGATTCAACTACCCACTATCGACTATCCACTACCAACTACGAGTACAATTCTGTTTGGCGGCGGCTGGCGGTCGTGGCGAGTCGAAGCGGAACGACGGACGGTTGTCGGGCGTCAGCGGGCGGAGAATCCTGCGGAACGAATCCTGACCCATTTGAATTTCCCGAACCCGCACAGTTCAAAACCGCCAAGTCGGCCGGGCCGCCGTCTCCGCTCAGAATGCGCCTCCAGCCTGCCTCCACTCAATCCGTTCCATTCACACGCCGGTAGGCATACGGCTATTCGTCAGCGCCGCATATTTGCCGGGATTCGAGATGTCTGGAGGAGTGAGTTCTCGACAGCATTAATGTGCGCCTTCAGGGCGTGGTTCAAAGCGGGGTTACACTCGCGGGGACCAGAGCTCACGACCGCGAAGCTGTATCTCCTGTTTTGTGCGGCAGTTACAAATGAAAACGACCGCATCGTCGCCGCGAGAAGT
>JBEKVL010000240.1:0-8350 GCA_049514055.1 Tepidisphaeraceae bacterium
GTCGTCTCCGGCTACTCCGGCGGATCGAAGGAAACGGCGACGTACAAGCAGGTGTGCGAAGGCGACACAGGACACGCCGAAGCCATCCGCATCACCTACGACCCGGCCAAGATCACCTATGGCACGCTCCTTCGCGTGTTCTTCTCCACCCACAACCCCACGACGCTCAACCAGCAAGGCCCTGACCACGGCACGCAATACCGCTCTGCCATTTTCTACGCCAACGAGCAGGAGAAGCGTGTCGCCCAGGCGTACATCGCGCAACTCACCGAGGCCAAGGCATTCGAGCAGCCGATAGTGACTAAGCTGGAGGAGTTCAAGGCATTCTATCCGGCCGAGGAGTATCACCAGGACTTCGTCGACAAGAACCCCGATCACCCGTACATCCAGCGGTACGCGCTGCCCAAGGTGAAGAAGACCTGCGAGATGTTCAGGGATCTGGTCAAGCAGCCGAAGAAAAGCGAATAGGGTACCGGCTGGAGAATCTCAACTGCCGCCGTCGTGAGAGGTAGCAAGGGTATCAACAAGGACGGGATCATGAATCGACGCCGGTTTCTCACGACGGTCGGGGCCATTTCTTCCGCCACGGTCCTGCGGCCAGCATGGGTGTTCGGGCAGGATTCGCCGAAAGATAATATCCACCTGGGTATGATGCTGCAGGGCGGATCGGCCGCCGAGTTGCAGGAAAGAGCCAAGGCCATTGCCTCGGCCGGCTTCGATACGGTCCAGGCGACGTTCTTCTTCCAGCCGACCTCGGGAGAACTCCAATCGCTGGCCCGCACGCTCAAAGACCTGAAGTTGAAGACCGTCGCCTTCGGCACCTACTTCAACCTCTTCCGTCCCGACGACACCGGCTTCATGGGCTCGAGCCAGGCGGTGATGAAACTTGTAGCCGCGCATGCGGGGTTGTTCGACTGCAAGCAGTTCGTCACCTGGAGCGCGAGCCACTCGCCTCGCTTCGACGGCGCCGACCCGCGCAACCACACGCCCGAGACCGTCGCGCAACTGCATCGCGCCATTCGCGAGATCATTCTGCCGATCCTCGGACCCATCGGCGGCCGGGTCGCTTTCGAGCCGTATTTCCCGCATGTCCTGGGCTCAGTGGAACTGGCGAAGGAGATACTGGCGCCGTTTCCCGCCGACCGCGTCGGGCTCCTGCTCGATCCGCCCAACTTCATCACGCCGGCGCTCTACCCCAAACGCGACGAAGAGATGCGCCGCGTGTTCCGCGAACTGGGCGAGCGCATCCACCTCGTCCACTTCAAGGACATGAAGCTGAACGCCGCCGGCCAGAACGTGGACCTGCCCGGCCCCGGCGGCGGCGAGATGAACTACCCGCTGCTGGTTTCCGAGATCCGCAAGCTCGACCGGCCAATGACCTGCATCATCGAGCACATCAAGGCCGAACCGGCCGAGATGACCAGGACGAAGGCGTGGGTTGAGAATCAACTGCGGCAAAAGCCATGAGCAATTCGATTCGCATCAAATTGTTCGTCATGATGGCGCTGCAGTTCTTTATCTGGGGCGCCTGGTTGCCGCTCATTTACAGTTATCTGCCCAGTCTGAAGTTCACCCCGGCGGAGCAATCCTGGATTCTCAACACATTCCCGCTGGCGGCCATTGTCGGCATGTTCTTCAGCAACCAGTACGCGGATCGGCATTTTGCGGCCGAGAAATTCCTGGCCTTCAGCCACCTGGCCGGTGGCGTGGCGATGTTCCTGTTGGCCTTTACCCACTCCTTCTGGCCGTTCTTCGGCCTGATGCTGCTGCACTGCCTGCTTTACGTCCCCACCATCTCCATCGTCAACTCGGTCACCTTCGCCCATCTGAAAGACCCGGAGAAGGAATTCGGTTGGGTGCGCATGGGCGGCTCGCCGGGATGGATCCTCGCCGGCTGGCTCTTCACTTTTATCCTGGTGGACTGGGACAAAGTGCATGCCGCCCATCCCCAGGGCCTGGTGGACTGGCTGGGCACGGTGCTTGGTTCAGGCCTGACGGGCTCCGCGTTGGCGCAAGGCACGCGCTGGACTTTTGTCGCGGCCGGCGCCGCTTCGCTGGTGCTCGCGGCGTTCAGCCTGACCCTGCCGCATACACCCCCGCGGAAGATCGACCGGGGCGCGGAACGATTTGCCTGGCTGGAGGCCGTGAGACTGCTCAAGCATCCGTTCATCCTGATCCTTTGGCTGATCGCGTTCGTGGATGCGTTTGTGCTCTATAGCTATTTCAATTGGACCGGCACCTTCCTGGGCACCGCGAGAGCAGAAGGTGGAGTGGGCATCCCCGGCAATTGGATCATGCCGGTGATGGGATTGGGACAGTTGGCCGAGATGCTGACGATGTTCATCCTCGGCGCCACGCTCAAGCGGCTCGGCTGGCGCGTGACGATGGTCGTCGGCATCCTGGGGCACACAGCCCGCTTTAGCGCATATGTCTTCTTCCCGAATCCGGCCGCGATCATCGCCGTCCAGTTACTGCATGGAATCTGTTACGCCTTCTTCTTCGGCACCGTGTATATTTTCGTTGACAGCTATTTCCCGAAGGACGTGCGGGCCAGCGCCCAGGGGCTGTTCAATGTGATGATCCTGGGTCTCGGCGCGTTGGCGGCCAACTCGGTGTGCCCGTACCTCATGCAGAGGGTGTTCACGCGGGATGGCATCACGGACTTCCACGGCCTTTTTCTCGTACCCCTGGCTGCGGCCACCTTGGCCGCGATCGTGCTCGCTTTGTTTTTCCGTCCCCCGGAAAAACCAGAATCCGTAGAGGGTTGATTCTCTATGAAGGCAAGTGGACGCACACGGCGCGTTCGCCGCGCCATTGAGTTTCAGGAGCCCGATCGGGTGCCGATTGTGTTCTGGAACCGCGACCAGACCGATGGAGATGTCATGCTCTACCACCTCGCCCTGGGCGCGCCGGGCGATGGCTCGGTCAACGCGTGGAACTGGCATGAGAACGAATGGGGCTACCGCCTGGAATCGCTGGGCGACGGGACCATGGGACATCCGGTGGCGCCGTTCTATCCGGAGCTTCCCACGCCAGAGTCCATCCGGGTGCCGTCGTTGCGCGAGAGTGAGCGTATGTCGGCCGTGCCGGCTTTTCTGGAGACCTGCGGCGACCGCTATCGCCTTGCCAGTTTCGATCTGAGCGGGTTCACCGTCTACACGCTGCTGCGCGGCTTCGAGAACGCGATGCAGGACTTCCTCATGGAGCCGGAAAGCTTTGCGGTCTTGATGGACCGCATCGTGGATTTCGAGAGCGAGCTGATGCGAATGGCGGCCCGGCACGGATTCGACGGCATTCATTTCGCCGACGACTGGGGTACGCAATCGGGCATGATGATCTCGCCGAGTCTGTGGCGGCAGCTCTTCAAGCCGCGCTACGCCCGGCAATTCGCGCTGGCACACAAACTGGGGCTCGACACCTGGTATCATTGTTGCGGGGAGTTTCTGCCGATCATGGAGGACTTTCACGAAATCGGCGCGGACGTGCTCAACATTTCGCAGCCGAACGTGAACGACATCGCCGAAGTGGGACGGCGATTGCGCGGCCGTCAGTGCTTCATGGTCCCGATCAGCTACCAGACCGTCTCCATCCAGGGCACACCCGCGGACATCCATGCCGAAGCCCGGCGGCTATATGACCATCTGGCCGTCCCGGCGGGAGGCTTCATCGGCTACGTGGAGGAATACGGCGTGATGGGCATGTCAGCGGAAAACTATCGCGCGTGCGGCGAAGCCTTCCGGCGGTTATCGTCCCCGGTCGTGACAGGAGGAAGCCCATCATGAACTTGCAGGCGCATCGTTTGATCAACCGAAACACTACGCGGCGCCACTTCCTTACCAGCGTAACCCTCACCAGCGCCGCCGCGACTTTGCTCGCGGGCCGATCCGATCTCTTGTCGGCAGGCGAGCCGGGGGCCGGACCCAGTCAGCGGGAAATCGTGCGAAGTGCGGCGGCCCGGCGGCCCGACGATCCCTGGCCGCGTGGTTTGGCGCATGTCGTGCTCGCAATTCCCGGCAGCCAACAGCCCGAGAAGAGTTATCATGAACCCGGCGGCGGTTTCAGCCCCGCCGTGGGCAGTTTCGGAGTATCGATCTGGGTCAGAGACTCCGCAGGCAACCTGAAAACCACCGGTGACGCACTGCCCATGAAGCAGATCCAGCAGCGATTCTCCTGGGCGGATTCGAGTGACGCACCGGCCATCGTTACCACGACGCCGCATTACCAGGCGACATGGGCATGCACCGCCGCCGGCACGACGAAGCTCGAGCTCCAGCGTCGCGGCGACGACAATGAGCGGCTCGAATTGGTGGTGCGGAGCGTCGGGCCGGCCGGAGGACCCATCGAGAAGATCGCCTGGAACGGCAACCAGTTGAACATCAACGACCGCTGGACATTGACCGCCGAGCCCGCGCCGGCGGCGGTATACGTGGGTCACGAAGACGATCCGGACTGGAAAAACCAGCGGGGAAAAACGCGCGAGTGGAAAGGCGAAGACGGGTGGGGTTATGCCCGCATCGAATTGGCGTCCGGGCCCTTGGCCCGGCTCGTGTTGCGCGATTCCGCGCCTGCCAGGCCGAATCCGCTCCGTTGCTCCGACGCGCGCGCGAGGATCGAGATGGACGTGCCGGAGCAGCGTTTCGTAGATTGTCTGCACGCCCAGGTTGCCCACCTGATGATGGGACTTCTGGATCTGCGTACACCGCCGGGCGAGCCGACCAACTATCCGCTGGCCTGGCAACGCGACGGCGCCTCCGTCGTCGCGGGACTCGTGCGCGCGGGCCAACTCGAGGTTGCCAGGCAACTTGCCGGGTACTTCGCGGAAACCGATTTCTTCGGCGGCTTTGGGGCCGAAGGCGATGCCCCGGGTCAGGGTCTGCGTGTGATTGAAGACGTGGCCGTGCGCGTTGGCGATGCGGAGTTCGACCGCTGGCTGTGGCCGCACGTCCAGCGCAAGGCCGATCTCATCCTGAGAATGGCCTCGACCGACAAGAATCTCCGATTTCCTTACGTGGGGCCGATCGTGCCGGCGCATCGTGACCGGCACGACTTGGACCTGGTTTGCGAGCCGGCCCGCGACGGGCTGATCGTCGGGCGCATGGATTTTTGCCGGCCGGTGTCGTACATCACTGGCGTGAGCTGCCACGGGCTCCGCGGCGCCGCGGCGCTGGCCCGGCGATTGAAACACCCGGAAGAAGCCGGGCGCTGGCTGGCCGAGGCCGACCGCTTGCAGCAGGCGTGGCTGAAGGCCCCGGAGTGGCAGCAAGAGCGAACCTACATGTCGGGGCTTTGGCCGACGTGGGCCGCGGCCCCGGACAGGGCGGCCTATCGCGAGCACCTCCAACAGCGATCCGACCCGCGCCAGTATTTGCCTTGGACCTACTTCAGCGCGGCGATGACCCACCAGTGGCTGTATCTGGACGAGCCGGAGCGGGTCTGGGAGAACCTCCAGTGGTTCTGGAACGAGCAGACCTCGCCGGGGCTGTACTCGTGGTGGGAAGGCACGGGCGAGGAGAACACTTTTCATTTGTGGGAAGGTGTTCGCGGCTGGGTGAAGCCGCCGTACGTCACGCCACACTACTGGACCGCCGGCGAAATGCTGGCGTTACAGGTCGAGATGCTGGCGTACGTCGATGAGTCGGGGACAGAGCCGGTGCTGGTGATCGGCGGCGGGGTGCCCAAGTCGTGGATCGGCAAACCGATGCGGGTCCGCGCGCTGCCAACGAGCGTCGGCCTGGTGGATTGGAGTTGGAAGGACGAGACAATGCGGGTCACGATCCGCGGCCAGGCGCCGAAAGTGCGGGTGGGTCAGGCGTTCGGCCCCACGGTCAAGGTCAAGGTAACAACAAGTGTGTAGATGCCGAAGCGCGGAACATGAACTTTCGGACGAGGTTCGAGGATGACATGGAGTTCCGCTTCGCGCTGAAGCTCGGTGGCGGCAGGAGACCGAAGTGACATTTGAAGACATCTCAACCAACCCGATGGAGAAGAAACATTATGAACAGGATCACACTCTTACCAGCGCTCGTCGTTGCGCTTTGCGCGCGGATACAGGCCGTCCAGGCCCAGGGCGCTGCGGATTTGTATCGTATTACCGGCGGCGTCTTCCAGTCGCATGTCGAGTACCGCAATCTGGACATCCCCAAAGGCCGGGAAGTGGCGCTGGCCGACCTCAAAGGCCCCGGCAAGGTAACCTACTTCTACATCAGTGGTGTCTCGGAAATGGTCCTGAAGGTCTTTTGGGATGACGAAACCGAGCCGAGCATCCAGACGCCGCTCAAGGACTTCTTCGGCCACGACGGTGACTATCAGACCCCGCTCATGCAGGTCCAGCATCGCTGCTACATGTGTTATCTGCCGATGCCGTTCTCCAAGCGGGCCCGGTTCGTGCTTGCCAACGACAGCGACAAGGACTTCAGCGCCTCGACGGCCTGGGGAATCGACTATGACCGGGATCCGAAGTATGGAGAGGAGAAGAGCCGCCTGCATTGCATGTGGCGGAGAAGCAATCCGGTCAAGGACGGCGCGGCGCCTCTCGATCGTTTGATCCCGCCCGCGCAGTGCGGCGGAAAGAACAATGTCAACACCCGACATACGATCCTGGAGGCCAAGGGACGCGGCCAATACGTTGGCAACTTTCTTCGTGTCCGTACGCAGAATGCCGACTGGTGGGGCGAGGGCGTCACCTTCTTCACCGTGGACGGCAAGATCATGGTTCACTCCCCCGGAACCGAGGACGAGTACGGTTCCTGCTGGTGCTTCGGCGGGACTTTTGCCTATCCGTACTGCGGCTATCTGGTGAACAAGCCGGGCGACAACCTCATGTACCGCTGGTACGTGGCCAATCCGGTACGATTCGGGGAATCTCTGAAAGTCGAGATTCAGGACATCAAGGACTTCGGGCCGGGCGCGGACGACTTCACCAGTACGGCTTTCTGGTATCAGGAGGAACCGCATCAGCCGTTTACGCTGCAACCCTTTGCCGAGCGAACGGCCAAGAGCAACGCTGCCAGGTCAAAGTAACAAGAACGTCGGCTTCACCGTTGGGTCTGTCGGCCGAAGCGGGAGTCATGATGATCTCAAAGCACGCACCTCTGTTTCTGTTGATGCTAGGACTATTGGTTGTCGCGACCCGGGCCGGCGCCGCTGAGAACGCCGATTTGGCCGCCACAATGCCGCCGGGCGAGACTTCGTTGCTGGACGTCGGCGCTCGCCGGATCTTCTGGCAGTCCTACGGCAAGGAACCGGTGCCCATGCGATTGGGCGGCGAGGGCATGGATTCTGCCTCGGGCGCGGCATTCCAAGATCAGGTGCAAATGCTGGGACGCCGCAGCCTGTTCATGCACTCGCCGTGGCGCGTACCGCCGGGCAAGACCTGGGTGGACTACCGGCTGGCGCTGCCGCAGGCGACACCGATCCGCCTGACGCTGGGAATCGCCATGTCGCCCGAGGCGGCCGCCCCCGGCAAGAGCGACGGCGTCACGTTCTCCTGCTACGTATCGGCCGACGGGCGGGAAAAAGAACTCCTGCGCTATCATCATACGAAGGCCGAATGGATCGATTACGCATTCGACCTGACGCCCTATGCCGGAAAGACGGTTGTCGTGCGGCTCCAGGTCGAGCCGGGACCGAGGAACGACACCGCCTTTGACTTCTCCTACTTCGGCGATCCGAAGATCGTGGTGGGCAATGCAACCGGGGACCGATCGACCGCTCTGAAGCGGCTGACCGACTCGCGCGCGTATCGGGCGGTGGCCAATTGCGACGTCGCCGCACTGAGCAACACGCCGAAGAACGGCGTGACGCCGTCGAATCTGCTGCCGTGCAAGAACCGACTGGAGCAGGCTGATGGCGGTTGGCGATTCGTCTACGAGGGTGACGATTGCCGCGTTGTCTACACGTATCGCCCGGTGACCGGAACGCTGGATGATTTCGTCGTCCAGGTGGACGATGGCCGGCCGTTCGCGCCGGCCAGCGGCGGCGGGGCCACGGTGGTCGCGATGTTGGCGGGCAGGAAACAGGAGATGGCCGCTCGCGGCGGAAAGCCCGCGCGGATTTCGGAGCGAGATGAACCGCAGTCGCTGGACGTCCTGTGGGAGTATCCGCTGGCCGACAAGCCCTTGCGGATCGCATGGACGTACAGGATCGTCGGCAAAGCGATGGTGGTTTCGGCGCGTTGCGAGGAGCCTTCGGTCAGTCGCTTCTCGCTGGGCGAGTTGGGGCCGGTGGCCTTGCTGCGGCTAATCGCCGTGCCGTATTGTCCGGTCAGCGTGCTCTATCTGCCGGTGTACAATCTCTTCGTCGCCCGTTGCCTGTATGGGACCGTCTCGCACGCGTCGATGTGTCCGGAAGG